>CAZBTI010000020.1:0-26247 GCA_964494395.1 uncultured Acidimicrobiales bacterium
ACACCGACCCACCGGCATCACAAAAGAAGTTCTCGGCACGCTTGAGAACAACCTTTAGAGATTTTTTCGAAATTTCTGGGCTTCGAAGAATTCTTCGGCGCGATGGAGGGCCACCTGAAGTGGTTTTTCTTAGGCAGTTTGACCCTTCTACGCGCGTAAGGGGCCTAACTCTATTGAAAAATCAATGGTCGAGTGAGAGGTGCTTCGGGGACAAAACGGCTAGTCGTAGGTCTCATCTGCGCCGATAAAGATCTCGCTGCGAACGCCGCGGTCTCGCACACTGTGAAGGAACGCCCGCGGTTCGACCCACTCGGCGAGGCCCTTCGAGCCTGGTTCGGTCAACGCGGGCTCATCTGACGAAGTCAGCAATGCTTCCACTGCGCTAGCCGCTACGGCACCGGCAGCGACAGCCGGACGTTCGGCGCTCCCGAGAACAAGTTCTACCTGCCCTCCGTCTTTCGTTCCCCGTAACTCGACTCGCACAGCACCCAGCAAACCCTCCGGATGTGGGTTTCTGAGCATCGGCAGATTCATCGTCAAACGATCCCGGCGTGTCGCAGCCATTCGAGAGGTAATTCGCTCAACGTTTGGGTGGACTCGAATGAGCAACAACGGGTCGCCGAGTGCAGCGCGATAACAATCGGCCGCCTCGACCGGGGATGGAAACCAGGCCAACTCTCGACCGGACCCGCCGGGCCGGCGCTGCCACTGATCGTCTCGCCAGTCGAAGCACAAACCTTTAAGCGACCGATGGTGTTGCCGAGCACAGTCGGGGCCGCCAGTGCCGAACTTCGCCACGTGAATCTCGCGAACCTCGTCGAACCATTGCCGTCCGTGAGCGGCCAGCACATTCGACAGGCCAGGCATCATGCCAGCGCCAACGACGACTCGGCAATCGTTCGCTTTCGCCTGCTCGTCGAGATCGAGCAAATCTCGTACATCACCAATACTGTCGCCCACCGAAATGATCACCTGCGCCCGCGATAGATAACGCTGGGCAATTTCCGCATGACTCTCGGCCCGGGTGGCAATAACGACCGCCGCGAAGTCTGTTGTATCGGGAGGATTGCTGAGAACGCTTGAGCCAAGCGATCTCGCGGCTGACTCGGCTACCCCCGGGGCGTCGTCACTCATCGCCACCTCAACGTTTGGAGAGGTACTCAAAATTTGCCGGGCAACACGAGTCCCCGTCGCTCCGGAGCCAACGATCAACAGCTTCGTGACTCCGGCCTCGTCGTTCTCAGAAGTGTCGTGCCCAGAGGTCATGTACAGCGAGTACTCAAGTGAGGTCGTTGCCCGAAAGCTCGCGCCAACCACCACTTCGCGGAGGGATACCCCCAGAACCACGAAGACGAAGCGCCCCGGCTACGCCAGCAGCGATGCCGACGGCAGTAATTGCGCCGCGCAGAAGCCGAATAATGTGCATGATTCGAGTTTAGTGTTCAGAGATGACCTTCTTTGAATCGCTCACAACGCCGTCGTGGATGCCACCAGACTGGGCGTTCCCGGCTGCCTGGTTCTCGCTATGGACGCTCCAAGCGATTGCCGTGCTGGTCTTGACCAACTCAGAGAATGCCGGCAAGCAGCTCGCACTTGGCCTACTAGCCGCACACTTCGTCGGCGCGGTGGCCTGGCAAGCCGTGGTCTTTGGCCCAGGCCGCCTCGACTTCGGCGCCTGGTGGCTCCTCGGCGTGTTGGTACTCGTGATCGCAGCCACCATCGCAGCGTGGCGAGTGGAAGCACTAGCTGGCGCCCTCATAGCTCCTACAATTTTGTGGATGTCGGTAGCAACAGCGCTTGGTTTCACCCTCGCCAACCTGAACCCCGGAGCATAGAGAAAGCAACATGTTCGAGAAACTGATGTCGGTAAACGTGTCGAAGCTGAAGTGGGCACTGGTCGTGCTCGGCATAAACAGCTTCTTCTTCAGAGACACGCCACGACTGCTGATCAACATCGCAATCTTCATAGTCGCCGCCTGGATCCTCATACTCCTGCAAAGAAACAGCAAGAAACAACGCGACAAGTAACCATCGCTTCGGTCACCCGCACGTTTGCTCCCCGTCCGCCCTGGCTTCGCTCCAGTCACCCGCACGGGTTGGTCCCGCCCGTCCCGGCTGCACCACCTCTGCCTAGGCTTCGCATTGGTCGCTGGCGCTCCCTCGCTGCAGAATGCGGCAGAGCTGGCACATCCAGACCGAACAGGACCAACCCACAGACACCTCCGCTCTAGATGGTTGCCGCAAAGCAAGCTGAGAGAAGCCCGCCTTTCGGCTGCCACCGGCTGGCGCGTTTTCGTCGAGGCGGAGCCGATGACGAAAAGGCGACCCAAACTGAGATCCCTCCGGGATCGAAGTTTGCGTGGGCCTAGCTGGATTCGAACCAGCGACCTCACCCTTATCAGGGGTGCGCTCTAACCAACTGAGCTATAGGCCCTTAGCTTCCCGCTTTGGAAAACACCCCGAAGGGCAAGCAAAGACCGTAGCGACTTAACCCCGGCGGGGCAACGTCGAGATAGGACGAGCTGTCTCTTCTTCTACGACGGTGACTCGAATGCCGCCGGTGAGGTCGGAGATCAAGTTGAGCAGAACAGCGATGAGGACGGTGAATCCGGTGCCTGCGACGGAGAGAACGAGGCCGCCGATTGCGCTAGCGCGGAAGATTGCTTCGCCGGTGAATTCGAAGTCTTCGAGTGCGAAGATTTCCTCGGCGAAGTTCTCAACGTCGCCGATGACGCCCGAGGCGACTGCGGCGTTCCAGAGGAGTACGCCGGCGACCATTGCCACGACCCAGATGGAGAAGAAGAACAACAACGAGACCTTGAGCACTGACCATGGTTCGATATGGCGAACCAGGCGGCGGACCTTGCGGGCGCGGAGGCGGCGTTCTTGAATGCGTTCGACGGCACGTGCTTTTGGCACGACGGCAGCCGCATTTGCAGTTTCAACGGGAACAGGTGCAGACTCTGGTTCCGGCTCGCCGAAGAATTCGTCAGCCCGGGAATCGAGTTCGTCTTCTGGCTCAAAGACGAAAACAGTCTCTTCGGAGTCATCGATAGTAGTCACGGCGCCATTCTATGGCACAGGCGTACCCGAAAGGGTGTGCAATGCCTCTCAGGTTTGGGGTACACCCCCTATTTACACCAATTTTGATTAGTCCAGCGGCTGATTTATGACGGCGGTCTCACGTCGTTCGGCGTGCGCGATTGCCGTGTTCGCGCATCCGCGGACAGTGGCGGTGAAGACATCGCCAGACTGTTCGAGCGAAATCAGTGCGCTGTCGTTGCGAATCGCGGCCTGTTGTGCGGCGTCGGTTCCTGCTGCCGCGCCGGCCAGGGCTGCAGCGTCGGCAGCGGTCTGAGATTGGGATGCGCACACCGCTGCGGTGCCAACTTCAGCAATGCCGATAGCGAGAATTGCGGCGATCGCGAGGGCCGCCATTGCGAACACGGCTCCGGACATGAGAGGTTCCCCTTGAACTGTTGTTGTAGAGGGGGAAGCTCTGCTGTCAGAGTACGTCGGCGTTCGTTGTGCTCCCTCAGCGGGGAGGGGTCACTCTTCTTCGCTGGAAGACGTGGAGTCGTCCGAACCTTCTGCGTCTGCGCTTGCGTCGGTTTCGGTCAACTCGTCGCCATCTTCGTCGTCAGAGGCGAGGAGTCGAGCAACAGCTGCAACCTGAGCGCCGTCGTTGACGTTCATGACTCGAACGCCCGAGGCATCGCGACCTTGGGTAGAGATGTTGTTGACGGCAGTGCGAATGAGCGTGCCTCCGCTGCCGATCAGCAAGATCTCTTCGCCTTCGGCGACCATGAATGCCGCAACGACTTTGCCCTTCTTGTCGTTGACTCGAATACCTCGAACACCGAGGCCACCGCGGCCCTTGACCGGGTATTGTTCGAGTTCTGACTGCTTGCCGTAACCCTCGCTCGTAACGATGAGGAGCTTGGTGTCCTCTTGCTCACGGGCGCATGCAACGAGTTCGTCGCCTTCGCGGAACTTCATTCCTCGGACGCCGGCGGCGGTACGGCCCATTGGGCGGACAGCGGATTCATCGAAGCGGATCGTCTGGCCATTCGCCGAAACGAGGAAGACGTCTTGGCCTTCGTTCAACGGAATGACGTCCATCAGTTCGTCGCCGTCGTTCAACTTGATGGCGATGAGGCCAGCTTTCAAGTTGCTGTCGTACACGTTGAACAGTGTCTTCTTGACGCGTCCAAGCTTGGTGGCGAAGAAGAGGTAGCGGTTGGTCTCGTAGTCCCGGGTATCGATGATTGCCCGGATCTTCTCTTCGGGCTGTAGCTGCAGCAGGTTGACGATGGCTGTTCCGCGTGCGGTTCGGCTCGTCATGGGGACCTGATGCGCCTTGAGGCGATACACCTTGCCGCGGTTGCTGAAGAACAGCAGATACGCGTGCGCGGTGGTGTGGATCATGTTGACGACGTAGTCGTCGTCCTTGAGGTTTGCGCCAGCAACGCCGCGGCCTCCGCGGCTTTGGGTGCGGAACTCGTCGATCGACATCGTCTTGACGTAACCACCCGACGACATGGTGAAGACAAGGTCTTCGTCGTCGATGAGATCTTCGATATCGATCTCGCCGGGATCGTGCATGAGTTCGGAACGGCGCTCGTCGGCGACTTCGTCCCTGACCTCTTGCAGCTGTTCTTTCATCACCGCAAAGAGGCGGGATTCGTCATTGAGGATTGCTTCGAGGTCGGCGATCCGCTCTCGCAGTTCCGTGAGCTCTTCTTCGAGCTTTGCGCGACCGAGGCGAGTCAATCGACTGAGCTGCATGTCGAGAATGTGGCCAGCTTGCATCTCGCTGAACTCGAACGGTTTCGCCATCAGCGCTTCGAGGGCTTGCGGACGATCCTCCGATGCTCGAATCGCCGCAATGATCTCGTCGATGAGATCGAGGGCTTTGATCAAGCCTTCGACGATGTGCTCTCGGGCCTTTGCCTTGTCGAGTCTGAACTGGCTTCGACGGGTGATGACTTCGACCTGGTGCTTGATGTATGGCACCAAGAGTTCGCGAAGGTTGAGTGTGCGAGGAACGCCATCGACCAACGCAACCGCATTCATTGAGAACGATGTTTGCAACGGCGTGCGCTTGTACAGGTTGTTGAGCACGACGAGTGCAGGAGCGTCACGCTTGAGCTTGATCTCGATCTTGGTTTCGCCCTGCGACGAAAAGTCATTGATGTCGGAGATGCCATCGAGCTCTTTGTCTCGAAGCAGCTCTTTGATCTTGGAGAAGACCGAGTTCGGGCTTACTTGGTATGGAAGTTCGGTGATGACAATCGTGTCATTGGTCTTGCCTTCGACGATCTCCGCACGGGCCCGCATCTTGATGCTGCCCCTGCCGGTCCGGTAGGCATCGGCAATGCCCGCTCGGCCCATGATGAGGCCACCGGTTGGAAAGTCGGGACCCTTGACGAACGCCATGAGATCGCCGGGTTCAGCCTCGGGGTTATCGATCAAGTGAAGGGTTGCGTCGATGACCTCGCCCAGGTTGTGCGGTGGGATGCTCGTGGCCATTCCGACGGCAATACCTTGGCCACCATTGACCAAGAGGTTTGGGAATCGTGCCGGCAGAACCTCAGGTTCGGAGAATTCACCGGAGTAGTTGTCGATGAAGTCGACGGTGTTTTCGCCAATGTCGGCGAGCAGGCGTAGGGCGAGAGGGTCGAGTCGACACTCGGTGTATCTCGCAGCAGCTGGAGAATCGTCTGGCGTGTAGCCGAAGTTGCCTTGGGGCTCGATGAGGCGATGACGCAGCGAGAAGTTTTGAGCCATACGCACGAGCGAGTCGTAGATGGCCGAATCACCGTGCGGGTGGTACTTGCCCATCACTTCACCGGTGACGCGGGCCGACTTCATCGTTGGACGGTCGGGGTTTGCGTTGAGCTCGTCCATTGCCCAGAGGATGCGGCGGTGCACGGGCTTCAGCCCATCGCGCACATCGGGTAGAGCGCGCGAAACAATGACCGACATTGCATAGTCGAGGAACGAGCGCTCCATCTCCTCTTGGATGTCGATCGGTTCGATCGCAAACTGCGGGCCGTCTCCGGATCCGGTGATATCAGACATATGTGATCCCTCTTCCTCGCCCTAAATGTCCAGGAAGCGAACGTCTTTGGCGTTCGTCTGGATGAAGTGCTTACGCCGTGCCACGTCTTCGCCCATGAGCGTGCTGAACACTTCGTCAGCCATCGCTGCCTGTTCGACCGACACCTGTAACAGCGTGCGGTCGCCGGGGTTCATGGTGGTTTCGGCAAGTTCTTGCCACTGCATTTCGCCAAGGCCCTTCAGGCGTTGGAAATCTTTCTTGTGGTTCGGGTGATCCTCGAGCCAGTCGTCTTTTTCTCGGTCGTCTTTCAGGTAGACCTTGTTCTTGCCCACCGTCGTCGAATAGAGCGGCGGCTGAGCGATGTAGATGTGCTGTTGTTCGACGAGCTCGCGCATCTGGCGGAAGAAGAACGTGAGGAGCAGTGTGCGGATGTGGCTGCCATCGACGTCAGCATCGGCGAGCAGAATGATCTTGTGGTAGCGAATCTTCTCGATGTCGAACTCTTCGCCAATGCCCGCACCGATCGCCTGAATGAGTGTCTGGACTTCGTTGTTCTTCAGCATCTTGTCGAGGCGAGCGCGCTCGACGTTGAGGATCTTGCCGCGAATCGGAAGGATCGCCATGGTCTTCGGGTCGCGGGCCTGGATGGCAGAACCACCAGCGGAGTCGCCCTCTACGATGAAGAGCTCGCGTTCGCGAGGGTCCTTTGAGGAGCAGTCCTTGAGCTTCTCGGGCATTCCAGCGCCGTCGAGGGCGGTCTTGTTGCGGATGGTGTCGCGGGCTGCTCGGGCGGCCTCACGGGCCCGCTGAGCGGCAATGGCCTTGTTGATGACGGCCTTGCCCTCGGCCGGATTCTCTTCTAGCCACTCTGCGAGTTTTTCGTTGGTCGCTTTCTCTACCATCGAACGGACCGACACATTGCCGAGCTTGTCTTTGGTCTGACCCTCGAACTGCGGATCTTGCAGGCGAACCGAGATGATTGCGGTGAGACCTTCTCGAACGTCATCACCAGAGAGCGATTCGTTTTCCTTCAGCCAGCCCTTCTCGGTTCCGTATTTGTTGAGCGTGCGGGTCAGCGCTGTTCGGAACCCGGTCTCGTGCATACCGCCGCCGCCGGTCGTGATGCCGTTGGCGAAGCTGTGCAGACCGTCGGCGTTGAAGCCGGTGTTCCATTGGAAGGCAATCTCGACCTCTTGGGTGTCTTCGGCAACCTCGTAGTAGCCAACCTTGGCGAACAGGGCTTCTTTCGACTGGTTGACGTGGCGGACAAAGTCGATGATGCCACCCTCGTAGTGAAACTCGATCCACCCGTCCTCGTCTGCGTCCTCGTGCGGTTCGGTGCGGCGCTCGTCTTTGAAGCGGATGCGCAGCCCGCGGTTGAGGAACGCCATCATCTGGAACCGGTCGAGCAGCGTCTGTGCTCGGAAGTCGATCTCTTCGAAGATGGTGTCATCGGGCCAGAAACGAACCGTTGTTCCGGTTCGGTCATCGGGCGCGTCGCCGCGCACTTCGAGTTTGGTAAGGACGTTGCCGCCATCTTCGAAGTCCATGTAGTGGCGGTTGCCGTCGCGATCGATCTCGACCTCGACTTTGCTGCTGAGCGCGTTGACCACCGAAATTCCCACGCCGTGGAGGCCGCCGGACACTTTGTAGCCGCCGCCGCCGAACTTGCCGCCAGCGTGAAGCACGGTCATGACGACTTCAGCTGCCGACATTCCCTCGTACTTTGGATGCTCGCCAGTAGGGATGCCGCGACCGTCGTCGCGAACCTCGGCGGAGCCGTCGGGGTGGATGACGACTTCAATAGCCGAGCAATACCCAGCCATTGCCTCATCGACCGAGTTATCGACGACCTCGTAGACGAGGTGGTGCAGGCCCTGCGGACCGGTCGAGCCGATGTACATACCGGGACGCTTACGAACGGCCTCGAGGCCTTCGAGCACCGTGATGTTCTCCGCGCTATAGGACTCCGAATTTTCGGACGATTCAGCGTCAGACATGGAAGGCCTTTCAAAAATTTCGAGCAGCAAATCCCGCCCTGTCGATCGAGGCGCAAAACTCCGCTGTCGGCCCCATAACTACGACCTTGTAATTGTACCAGTTTCCGTGTGACAAGACCGGTTAATGACCCGAGTTTCTAGCAAGTTATCCACAGCCCAGAAGTTCTGAAAAATCAGTGCAATTCGACTTCTAGAAAGCCCTCCAGAAAACGTGCCTACCTCGGGCTCGCCAGCGCGGCCATGGACAGGATCTAGGTGGCTCTTGGCGAGGTCGAACTGGACTTAACCGCGGGAGAGCTGAACTTTGATCGTGGTGATCTCTTCGGTCTCGACAACCAGATGGATCTTGCGAACGATCTCCTCGCCTAGCCACTCCATCTCGCTCGCCCAAGCGGGATCATCGACCTCGAGCACAAGCTCGCCCTTGCTGATCCGTTGCGGACGTGCGTGGGCTGCGATCGTCTCGCCGACGATCGCTTCCCAGTCGGAGAAGATCGATGTGACAACACCTGTTGTAGGAGCGTCGAGATGCAACATCACGCGCTCGACCCCAGCGCCGACCGGCTTGGGTCCATCGAAGAACCCCCGGTAGGTACGCGACCGGGCGCCTCGGCGGGGCCCGTTACCCCAAGTGCCCGGCGGTCGAGGTGGAGGAGAGCTAGCCAACGGACACCCCTCCAAGACGAATCGTGGCGTCGGCGATCGCTCCCTCTGGCAAGTCGACCGCGCTCGTGAGCAGCGTTTGCCCACTGGGCAGAGCAGCGACCAGCGCCGCCGAACGACCATCGTCGAGTTCGGAGAACACATCGTCGAGGACGAGCAGCGGTGCAACGCCCGTGGTATTGCGGACGAGTTCGTGGCCAGCCAAGCGGAGCGCGAGTGCGAGCGATCGTTGCTCGCCCTGGCTTGCGTGGGTTCGGGCCGGCATGTCGTTCAGCACGATTTCGATTTCGTCGCGGTGTGGTCCAACGGTGGTGACACCACGGCGCACATCGTCGTTGCGTGCCTGACCCAAAGCTTCGAGCAGTCCGTTCCCCTGCGTCTCTGCGCACCACGGGGCGGTGTAACGCAGTTCGACCTCGTGGCCCTCGCCTGCGACCGCCCGAAGCGCTTGAGCAACGAGCGGGTTGAGCCGCGAGATGGCATCGGCTCGCAACGCGCCGAGTTGGTCGGCGCTTTCGGCAAGCTTCTGGTCCCACACATCGAGCGTGAAGGCCGCATCGTTATCGAGGCGACCGTGTACTCCTTTGAGCAACGCGTTGCGCTGCTTCAGCACCTTCTCGACGTTCGCCCGAATCGCTTCGTTGCGAGGATGTTCGCTGACGACGACGTGGTCGAGGTAGGTACGGCGTTCGCCCGGTGACCCTTTGATCATCTCCAAGTCGTCGGGAGCGAAGACCGTCAGCGACATCACACCCAAGAGATCGCGCGTTCGCTGCACGCGCTGTCGGTTCATCTGGATACGAGCGCGACCGGTACGGGGAAGCTCGGCTTCGAGCAAGAGTTCGCGCTGATCACTACGCAATTGAGCGCGAGCGATTGCACGATCTGTTCCTCTACGGATCAGCGCATCGGTTGGAGCGCCGCGAAAAGACTTCGTGGTGGTCAACCAGCCAATGGCTTCGACAATGTTCGTCTTGCCAGAGCCGTTGGGACCGACCAAGGCAGTAACCCCGCGAGAAAACTCCAGCTCCAGCGATTTATGAGAACGAAAGTCGGTCAGCCACAATCGTTCGAGCACGAGGGCCGAGGGGGTTACATCCACTCGCCCAACCTATCTCGCCGTAGTGACGCGCCGAGCAACCGGAACACGCCTAGCTCGATTCACCGAGACTGGAGAACGAACGGCAGTACAGGCCCACAGCCGGCGTCCTGCAGGACGAACGACGCAACGGTGATCGTCCATCGGCTGTCGGCCGAGTCGTCAACGAGGAGCACCGGCCCAGAGCGAAGGGGCGCATCGGGCAACTGGCTGCGGTCGACCGAGAGCCGTCCCCACACGTTCGCGAGCTGGAACGCGCTATTCGCCTGTTCGGATTGGAAGCCGCCCTGGCCATCGTGCACCAAGCACGGGTGAACGGGGAGCTTTCCCAAACGCCCGATCTCCGCGGCGACGGCGTTAACGACCTTGGCGTTACGACGAGATGGCATTGGGCATATCCATACCGGACGCTCATCCCAATCCCAGCGTTTCAGCACTCCAACGATGCCGTTCATCAGGTCGGGTGAGATCTCCGTGCTGGTTCCATCGAGCAGACCACGCAATTCAGAGCCCCAGCCCCCATCGCCAATTCGACCGAGCGCACGACCCCACTTCGCTTGACGATCGGGCCTGATCTTTCCCTTGGGTTCGTCGAGGTTCGTGGCCCATTGGCGCCGCGGTTCAATGCCGACGTCGCCGCCGCGCAGATAATTGCGAGCTTCAAGGGCGAGAGGCGACACGACCGCAGTAAACCGCTCGGGCTTGCCCGCAGCGATGGTGCATCGGTCGCAACGGCCACAATCATCGGCTTCAGGGTCGTCGAGCAGATCTCGCAAGTAGCGGAGGCGACAACCCTCATGACCCGAATACGAGCGCATCTGATGCGCTTCGTCGGCGCGTAGCTGACGAAGTCGTTCGGCGAGCTCGCCGTCATACGACCACGGCTCGGAAGTCCGGATGAATCCGCCCTTCACCCGACGAACCGCACCTTGCACGTCGAGAATGCTGAGCAACGTGCTGAGCCGGGAGCGACCCATGTTGACCGCCACTTCGAGACGCGGGATCGACATTGGTGATGTCGCGTTGAGTTCGTTGAGCACGCGCGAACACACCTCTTCGCTCGGCATCGACACCGACTCGAACCAGTTCCAGATCCGCTCGTCTTCAAGGTGCCGAGGCAGCGCAATGACCTCTGCGTGATCGATGCCACGGCCGGCACGCCCAATTTGCTGGTAGTACGCGATCGGGGTGGGCGGGAGACCGAAGTGGATGCAGAACGCCATATCGGATTTGTCGAAGCCCATACCCAACGCGCTCGTGGCGACCAGCGCCTTCAACTCGTTGCTTCGGAGTTTGTCCTCGAGTCGTTCGCGATCTTCCGGTGTGGACGAACCCGAGTACGCAGCGACATCGTGACCTCTCTGGCGAAGCCACTCCGCGGTCTTCTCGGCTTGGTCGACGGTGAGGGTGTAGATGATGCCCGAACCTGAAATGTCGCCGAGGTGATCAGAGATCCAGGCCAAACGCTCGGCATCGTCTTCGAGGTCGACGACCGAACAGTGCAACGATTCACGGTCGAGGTTCGTTCGCAAGACGACCGTCTCGGAACCCAGTTGGCTCGCCACATCGTTCGTGACTCGCTGGTTAGCTGTTGCTGTGGTCGCCAGAATTGGCGCCCAGTCCGGTAGCTCAGAGATGACGTGGCGGAGACGGAGATAGTCGGGCCGGAAGTCATGACCCCAGTCGCTAATGCAGTGGGCTTCGTCGCACACCAGCGCGAACGGTCGAGCGAGCATCATCGAAAACACGCGCTCGCGAAACCCGGGGTTGGCGAGCCGTTCGGGAGCGATGAGCAACAGGTCGACCTGGTCGTTGATCAGTTCGTCTTCGATCTCGCCCCAGTTATCGGCGTTCGATGAGTTGATCGTCGCTGCCCGCAACCCGAGCTTCTCGGCCGCGGCGACTTGATCTCGCATGAGCGCAAGCAGCGGCGAGATGACGATGCTCGGCCCCCACCCTCGTGCCCGCAACATCTTGGTACTCGAGAAATAGACCGCGGACTTTCCAAAGCCGGTTCGGGCAACGAGCAGCGTTCGCTTGCGACCAGCGACGACTGCTTGGACCGCTTCGAGCTGCTCGGGACGCGGGCGAGCATCGGGCCCAGCGAGCAACTGGACGTGCTCGGTCAGTTCTGCTTCAACCTCAGCCGCAGTAGGACGCGGTAGCTCGGTGAGTTCAGTCATGTTCGTAGGTTCGTCTGCAAGTTCCAGGGAGGCAAAAGCGCTCAAGAGACCTCCACCTTAGAAACCACGTCTGACAACTCCTTCCCAAACCGCTACCGACCAAAATGGGGTCAGGGCCCAAAAGCGCCGGTAGCTAGGATTCGAGATCCGAGCCGAGTCGGAGGAGGTTGCCGTCGGCGTCGAGCAATGCGAACTCGCGCATGCCGTAGTCGGTGTCGACCGCATTGTGCATCCTGCCGATCTTGCCGGCAGCGCGAGCGAATGCGGGAGTGTTCGTTAACCCGTTCCACCGGGCATAGAGCGCATCGAGTTCGTCGAGCGAGTCGAAGCGAACATATGCGCCATGGTCGTTCGTCCGCGGCTTCACCTTCGCTGCATAGAAGTGCAGTTCGAGGCCTGCCGGGTGGTCAATGATCAGGTACTCGTCGCCGTAACGCGCCCCTTCGACGAAGTCGATTCGCCCGTAAAACTCGACAGTCCGGTCGAAATCGCTACTCGGAAAGATCGGAATCTGTTTCGCCTGGGCCATATCAAGACCCTACGTCGCTGCGAGACGAAACATCTGTCCGGATCAACGCTCCCCGAGTGACTCGACCTCTCCGCGAATTCGAGCGACTGGGTCTTCTTCGTCTCTCGGGTCGGCCACGAGATCGACCTGATCTGGTGATGAACCCTTGGCATTTTCGACACGCAGAGCACCTTCGAATTCACCGGACAGGCACGCGATCGGCACTGCTTGAACGCGGTCGATCAGGTGATAGTGATAGATCCCGTCGGGGAATTCGGGGGTCGGCCCAAAATGGCCCGAGCACTCGTCGAGGTCGCGAAGCCGAATGGACTCACCGCCTTCGTCGTTCGAGCCGTACACCGGGAAGCCATCGATCAAGACTCCGACGATCGACGAGTGTTGCCCTTCGACATCGATGGCGTCGGTCGTGCAACGTGGGACCGCGTGGTAGTGGTAAACACTCGACCCCGATGCTCTAACGTCGAGCGGCTGTCCGTTACACAAGTCCACAAAACCGAATCCCTGACCCTGACCATTGCCGAGGCTGTTCGTCGAGAACGGGTCGGGCTGGTTGTACAACTGTGCGCCATTGATCAGGACGCCAATGAGCCCTTCGGGCGCGGGGGAAGGTTGGTCTGCAACGACAGGGTGCAGCGTGATGGTCTGGTCGATGGGCGATTCGATGAGTGATGCTCGTATATCGACGCGGCGAAATTCTGGAACGTTGGCGAGGCTCTGCTCGCCTAGTTCACCAGGGCTGAATGAGTCCGGGAGCTCGTGGTCTGGGATGCCATTCGACTCGTAACGAAACTCACCATTCGAAATACGTATTGTCACATTTGTTGACCAACGCGCAGCTTGCACGCCATCGAGGGTCGAGATCAGCGGTGCCGCAATTTCGACCTCGCCGGAGACTTCGACGGGAAGCTCTTTGTCCTTCACCGCGGGAGCGGGTTCAACTACGGGTGGCTCCGAGGCAGTTGATTTTTCAGCAACTGCGGGCTCAACAACAGAAAGAGACACCGCAAAGCCAAGCGCGCCGACCAACGCAATAAGCGCCATCGACTTGCGCTTGTACTCATCCCACATCGTGGCCCTCCTAGCGCCCTCCGTGACATTACTACCGAGTGTCATACGAATGACACATTCGGCCACTCGTCGCAATATTTAGAGACCCGCAAGAGCTGGAACGCGCCGAAATGCCACGTTCAGTAGTTGGGGAGAGGTCGAACGGTAGTTACCGTCGAAACAACGCGACGGACGGCTGTCAGTTACTCGGAGGCAGAGCCTGTTGTTCCGTCGTGAAACTGTCCGGCGGTCGCGTTTCGATACACGTTGGTGTAGTCGGGAGCGAGCGTTTCGTTTCCCAGGATCAGGTCGGCGGCTCGCTCGGCGATCATCATGACCGGTGCATAGATATTTCCGTTGCTGACCGCAGGCATCACCGAAGCATCGACCACGTACAGACCTTCCGTCCCGTGCACAGCCATGGTGTTGGGGTCGACCACCGCCATTGGATCTGACGAGGGACCCATCTTTGCGGTGCAACTCGGATGCAATGCCGTCTCGGCATCCTTGCGGATCCAGTCGAGGATCTGCTCATCTGTTTCGACCTCGGCTCCGGGCGACACTTCACCACCGTCATAAGGAGCGAAGGCAGGCTGGCTCATGATGCGGCGCGTTGTGCGAACAGCTTCAACCCATTCTTTGCGATCGTTCTCGGTCGAGAGGTAGTTGAACTGGACCGCAGGGTGCATTCGCGGATCACGACTGCGAATCTTCACGCTGCCGCGCACATCGGAATACATCGGCCCCACATGTACTTGGTAGCCGTGCCCGCCTTCGGGTGACGAACCGTCGTAGCGGATGGCGATCGGCAGGAAGTGATACATGAGGTTGGGGTACTCGACCTCATCATTACTTCGCACGAATGCTCCAGCCTCAAAGTGGTTTGTTGCGGCCGGACCACGTCTCGCCAGCCACTGGAGTCCAATAAACGGCATCCTCCAGGTGGCGTTGTAGGGCTGCATCGATACCGGCTTCGAGCACGAGTGCTGGATATAAACCTCGAGGTGATCCTGGAGGTTCTCGCCCACGCCGGTCAGATCGCTGACGACGTCGATTCCCATGCTCTTCAGGAGTTCCCAATCGCCGACGCCGCTGAGCTGCAGAAGTTGTGGGGTGTTGAACGCTCCCCCACAACTGACGACGTTTTCTGCCGCGACCGTGTACACCTTTCCACGACGGCGGTACTCCACACCCGTTGCCCGGGTCCCATCGAAGAGCACCTTGTTGGCCATCGCCCCGGTGACGAGCGTGAGGTTTGGGCGGTCGAGGACGGGGTGCAGATACGCGCGCGCTGCGCTGAGGCGCCGGCCTCGACGAACGTTCTTATCGAAGATCGCAAATCCCTCTTGGCGAAAACCATTGACGTCGCTGGTCGCCGGAAAGCCCGCCTGGGGCCCAGCGGCAAGCCACGCGTCGAAGAGTGGGTTGCGCGCAGGACCGGTTTCGAGTTCGAGTGGACCGTCGGTGCCGCGGTAGTCATCCCCGCCCACAATCCGGTTCTCCATCTTCTTGAAGTACGGAAGACAATGGGCATAGTCCCAGTTCTCAAGTCCTGGAGTCGCGCCCCACTTGTCGTAGTCCATTGGGTTGCCCCGCTGGAAGATCATGCCGTTGATACTGCTCGACCCGCCGAGGACCTTTCCGCGCGCGTGGTAGATGCGGCGTCCGTTCATGTGCGGCTCAGGTTCGCTCTCGTACTTCCAGTCGTAGAAGCGACTCCCGATCGGATACGTCAGTGCGGCCGGCATGTGGATGAAGACATCCCACTTCCAGTCCTTTCGACCGGCTTCGAGAACGAGTACCTCATTGTTTGGGTCAGCGCTCAACCGATTCGCCATCGCGCAGCCAGCGCTGCCACCGCCCACAACTACATAGTCGTACCGCTTGGTCGAAGGATCGACTTTTCGTGCACCAAACCGCTGACGAATTGCCATGCCGCAGCGTAAACCCCTCAGAAGCCGCTGCCTTGTTCGGAGACACGAAGATCATTCGAACTACGTCCAAATAATTCACTACAGCGAACGGCTGAAAAGCCGATGTTTACGGCAGCGAAACGGATTTGCCATGAACAAACATCTCAAATTTCGCCGTACTCGAACGGCTGGCATCGCAGTGAGCATCGGCTTGTTCGCGTCCGCTTGCTCCGGTGTGAACAGCGAGGAAATCTCCGCTGAAGGTACCCCGTCGGTCGTTGCCGAAACCGCTACGACCACCACCATCGCCAATACACCCACCGCACTCGCCCTCACCAGCGCCGAAGGCGAAGGCGAAGACACTGCGTCACGTGTCTCCTCGAATTCGGTCGTCGTGATTGAAGCCGGAGCAGAACCACTCGTCGAATTGCGGTTGGAACCCGAACTCGGCGCACGTCAACTCTTGGTCTCTCAGACGCAAACCTTTTCCCAAGCAATCAATGGTCGAGACTTGGGCGGGGCTTCCACACAAACAATCGAAAGCATCTCGTCTGTCGATGTAGGTCGAGATGGTGACAACTTCACGATCGAGTCCATCGTCGAATCGATGTTGGTTGCACCCGACACGAACCCCGAGATCGCCGAACTTCTCAATGCTGCCCTCGCTGAAAGCGTTGGGCTGACGACAAACTCCGTCGTCGATGACCGTGGTGTCCTGGTGCAGTCGTCAGCCGACGGCACCGATCTGGCGCTGGATGAAGCCTTGAGCTCGCTCAGCGAAGTATCGAATCCCCTCCCAGCCGAAGCGGTCGGAGTGGGTGCGGTGTGGGAGACCACGCAAACCCTCGCCGTGCTTGGCTTTGACGTCGAACAAGTCACCCGAACCACGATCACCAATATCGACGGAGATGTCATCACGCTGACGATCGAGGGCACCCAGAATGTTCCCGTTGGTTCGTCCGTCACCTCCAATGGCGACGTCATCACCGTGCATGCGTGGGATGTCGACATCGAAGGCACGACCGTGCTGGATCTCGGTGAGGCCATCCCGGTCGAGGCGACCACGACAACCCAAACATCTCAGGTCCTCGACATCGATGGGTCCATCATCGATCAAAGCCTCGAACTCGAGCTCGCCTCGTCGAGCAACTAGGCATCTCGCGGGCACACTGAGGGTGTGGACTCCAGCCTCGAACAGCCCAGCGTTGCAGAAGCTGTCGATGATCGTCCCCGAGCCCTCCAAATGGCTGCGCGGGTCGAGAAACTCGATCCGCCAGCATTGACCGACATCTTCGAAGCTGCTGCCCTTGGCGTTGTCATGATGCTCGACCACGCAAAGTCGCTTCCGGGAGGCGAGTGGCATGACGAGGTAGCAGCATGGAACGGCTCGCGAATTCGCAAGATCATGCGACGGGCACGAGCCTCGGCTTGGGACAGGGCCCAAGGCGTCCCAGGACTCACCGTTCGCTATCGAAGCGCGCAGGTTCGGATCTTCGTCCCGGGAGTTCTCGAAGACGCACCACCTGAGCTCTCAAAGTTGCAGATCCAGTCGACACCTCTGACCGAACCAGATCGGATCGAGCATCTCAAGATGGTGAGTGCACCCACGCTGACCATCGCCCTCGACCCGGATGTCGAGATGAGTTGGGGCAAACGAGGAGCACAGGTTGCTCATGCTGCTCAGCGATCCTGGGAAGGTATGGATCGCACGGACCGGTTCGACTGGAACGCGGCGTCGCGTCCGGTTCGGGTCGTCACCCCGACACCTTCTCTCTGGAGCGAGCTCGTCGAGAGCGCCGATGTGACCATCCACGACGGTGGCTTCACCGAAGTTGCACCCGGCACAAGGACGGCTTGCGCCAAGCTCTATCTCCCTCGTCCGGACACGACGTCTTAGATCGAGACATTACCCCGAGGTATTACACCTCCGCCCGGTCTTCAGCAGCCAAGTCGATGACCTCGTCGCGCTGCTCCTCGTATTTCTGTGTCGCCTCTTCGACCGCGGCCATCTGTGGGAACGCGGCGACATCTTGGAAGTAGCTGAACCATTGCTCCATGCCGTACTCGACGTCCTTGGCTGCTTGCTCTTCGGTTTCGGCGAGATGCATGAGCCCCAAGAGACGCCCGTCCGCGCGGTCGGCAACACGTCCGAACTTCGCAGCGGTCTCCTCTTGGATTGTCCAATGGTGAGCCAACACATCCATGCCAACAGCAACGGTCGCGCCGAGCGAGTGGTATTCGCCTATCCACGCTTCATCGAATCCGAGCTTGTCCATGTGCTGGAGCAGCTCAAGATCAGCGTGATGAACGTCACTTTTAGTAGTTGCACGATTCTGACGCTTGAGAAGTGAGGGAAACAGCGGCCACCAGGCGACAACTGTCACGAGACCCATATATCTGAGCTATGAATCGTTAGATGGAAAGGGACTACTGGGCCAGCACCTAGCGCGCCGATAATACGGTCATGGTTCAGCTGCTCACCCAAACTCGCCACCGGCTGGACGCCCGGCGCCAGGCATTGAGTAACACCCTCAGTCCCGGCATAGTTGCGGCCATTGTCCTCGCGTTTGCGTCTCGAGCCCTGTCGAACGTTTCAGGAATTTCCGCGCTAACCATCGCCGTCATCATCGGCGTGATCCTCGGCAACGTGCCGTTCCCGACGGAGCGACTGCAGCCCGGGTTGAAATTCGTCGCAAAGCACGTACTCCGAGTCGGCGTCGTTGCACTCGGCATGCGCCTTTCGATCGACACCATAGGCCAACTCGGAATCGGCGTGATCTTGACGATCGTCGCGACCGTGACGGCCACCTTCTTTGGCACGCAAGCACTCGGACGGAGGCTCGGCGTTTCTGGGCCGCTGTCCTTGCTGGTCGCCACCGGATACTCGATCTGTGGCGCCTCCGCGATCGCCGCTATGCAGGGCAGTTCCGATGCCGACGAGGAAGAAGTGGCCCTTGCGATCGGGCTTGTCACGCTCGCCGGCACGATCGCCATGTTCTCTATCCCCGTCCTCGGCGAACTTCTCGCTCTCAGCGACGACCAGTACGCAATCTGGGCGGGAGCGAGTATTCACGATGTTGCTCAGGTCGTCGCGGCAGGTTCGCAACGCGGTTCGGCCGTACTGGCAACCGCAGTTGTTGTGAAGCTCACCCGCGTAATCCTGCTCGCCCCGTTGGTCACCGGCGTCAGCATTTCTCGCAGCCGCAAGGCGCCTACAGGTGAAGCCCGACCGGCACCGATTCCAAGCTTCGTCGCTGGCTTCTTGCTGTTCGTAGCAATTCGCAGCACAGGTACCGTGCCAGACTCGATCATCGATGCCACAAAGTGGGTCGAAACGCTGCTGTTCACGATTGCCTTGGTCGGCCTCGGCGCTAGCGTCCGCAGCGACCGAATGCGCGAACTCGGCGGAGCGCCACTCTTGCTCGGCGCACTCGCTTCGGGAATCGTTGCTGCTGTGAGCCTTGGAGCTGTTCTCCTCTTTGTCTAGGCAGTCCACAAAGCCGTGAGTCCGGTTAACGTGCCCGGATGGAGAACGTGATCGAAACGGTCGGGCTCGAACGCAGCTTCGAAGAGGTAAAGGCTGTACGCGGAGTTGATCTCTCGGTAAAGCCCGGCGAGATCTATGGCTTCCTCGGGCCGAACGGCGCTGGAAAGTCGACGGTCGTCAAGATGTTGACCACGTTGCTCACACCCACCGGAGGTACCGCCACCGTTCTGGGCCATGACGTCGTCACCGGCGCCGACGAAATTCGACTTCGCATTGGCGCTGCCCTCCAAGAAGCGTCTCTCGACGACAAACAGAGCGGTCGTGAAATCCTTCAACTTCAGGGAGCGTTGTACGGGCTCAAGAAGACGGAGATTGCCCAACGAATCGACGAGCTCAGCAACCTCATCGAGTTCGACGCTATCGACCGCTGGATTCGCGAATACTCCGGCGGCATGAAACGTCGCCTCGATCTCGCTGCATCACTGATGCACAACCCCGACCTGCTGTTCCTCGACGAACCAACCACCGGTCTCGACCCGCAGAGCCGGGCCCGCGTGTGGGAAGAAGTTCGTGCTCTCAACAGCGAACTCGGCACCACCATCTTTCTCACGACGCAGTATCTCGAAGAGGCAGATGAACTCGCCGATCGCGTCGGAATCATCAACGCTGGGAAAATCGTCGGTGAAGGCACGCCCGAAGATCTCAAGCGCTCGGTGGGTGCCGACGTCATCCAGGTCCGGCTGCTCAGTAATGATGAACCTGCAATCGCCGCTCTCCAAGAGCTTGCCGTCGTCGACAAGGTGGACAGCGGCCCGCGGTCTCTCCTGATCTCGGTAAGCGATGGCGCTGCGTCGGTCTCTCCAGTGGCGGTGGCACTCGATCAGATCGGAGCCGAAGTGGCCGAACTCACCTTGCGGACGCCCACACTTGACGATGTTTTTCTTGAACTGACCGGTGATCGAATCGAGGTAGCCCAATGACCACAACCACTCCTTCAGAACCAGCGGGTCAATCCGGCAGCACGATCGTCAGGTCGAATGTGCGCGCACGGCCATCGGGGTTCTTTAGCGACCTCTTCACCGTCGCCGGCCGTGCGCTGCGCTCCATTCCCCGCGAACCCGAGTCGTTCATCCCGGCGCTGTTCATTCCCGCCTTCTTCTTCATCGTCAACGTTGGCGCTCTTGAGGATCTCACCGAGGCCTTCCCCGTCACCGAGGGATTCAGCTACCGAGAGTTCCAGCTGCCGACCGCGATCATCTTTGCGGTCACGGGCATCAGTCGTGCGCCGGGGCTCGTCACCGACATTCAGGCCGGATACTTCGATCGTTTGCTCCTGAGTCCTGCACGACGTCTGCCGCTGCTTCTGGGGCTGATGGTCGCGGACTTCGCACTCGTCGTGTTCCTCTGCATCCCCGTCGTGATTCTCGGCTTGTTTGCTGGAGTCTCGTTTGGCACTGGCCCGATCGGGCTCATCTTGTTCATCCTGATCGGTGCGCTGTGGGGCCTCGCGTTCACGGGCTTCCCCTATGCGATTGCCCTGAAGACGGCGAACCCCGGCGCCGTTGCATCGAGCTTCATCTTGTTCTTCCCATTCGCGTTCCTGACGTCGTCGACAGTCCCACTCGAGAACCTCACACCGTGGATGGCCAACATCGCCCGATTCAACCCCATCACCTATGTGCTCGAAGGCCAGCGCTCACTCCTCGAGGACAACTTTGACTTCGCCGACATCGGTGCGTCACTCCTCGCGATCGGCATCCTCGGAACGATCAGCCAAACAATGGCGCTCAAGGCACTTCGGGGGCGAGTCGATCGCGGTTAGCCATCGGGCCGACCCAAGAGCGAGTTCCAAATCTGACTGTCCGAAATCCGCTAGTAGTGGGCACTCGGGTCAGGCAGACTGATGAGATGACCACGGCACCCACGCTCCGCCACGACGATGATCGTCGCTACGAAGCACTGCTCAGCCGCGATCGCCGTTTCGATGGCCAGTTCATTGCCGGCATCACCTCGACGGGCATTTACTGTCGACCCAGCTGCCCTGCCCCTGTTCGACCGCTCCGCAAGAACGTACGGTTCTTTCCAACCGCAGCCGCAGCCCAAGGTGCTGGCCTGCGATCGTGCAAGCGGTGCCAACCCGATGCCAGCCCCGGTTCCCCCGAGTGGGATGTTCGCGGCGACCTCGTTAGCCGTGCAATGCGTCGAATCGAACGCGGAGACGTCGACCGGATTGGCGTATCTGGCCTGGCAGGTGCGCTCCATGTAAGCGAGCGACACCTGCACCGAACCCTCAATGAGGCGGTTGGCGCAGGCCCCCTCGCACTCGCCCGCGCACAACGAGCGAACCTTGCACGCACGTTGCTCGAAACTTCGAAAATGCCCGTGACCGAGATTGCGTTCGCGTCGGGCTTCTCGAGCGTGCGCCAGTTCAACGACACCATCCGCGCGGTCTACGACCGCACCCCCACAGAGATCCGGAAGCGAACACGCTCTGCGTCTCCCGCCAATCGAGTCTCGCCCTCAGTAGATCTAACACTGTGGCTACCAGCAAGATGGCCGATCGATCTCGACTGGATGTTCGCCTTTCATCGGGGGCACGGCATCCCGGCGGTCACGAGTACCAGCAACCTTGATGACGACACCGCGAGGAGTTATCGACGCAACCTCACGCTGGCGAATGGCACCGGTTCGGTGACGGTCACCGCCGACGAGGTGACGAACCCCGAGCGACCGGGCGTCTGGGCAGCGTTTGCACTCGACAACATCACCGACCTCGCTGACGCAATGGCCAAAGCCCGAGCGTTATTCGATCTCGACGCCGACCCTGAACTCATTGCCGAACACTTCGCCGATGACCCTGAGCTTTCTCCATTGTTTCGCGCTCGCCCCGGGGTTGGAGTGCCTGGCGCAGCCGATGGTTTCGAAGCAGCAGTATCGGCCATTGTCGGTCAGCAGATATCGGTTGCCGGAGCCCGAACGATTCTCGGCCGGATCGTCGAAGCCAATGCCAGCACTGACCACACCCGAACGGTGTTCCCGTCAGCGGGCGAGCTCGCAGAACTCGACCTTGCCTCGATCGGTCTGACGACGCGACGAGCCGCCACTATTTCTGCACTCGCCTCCGCTGTAGCCGAGGGCGACTTGGTTATTGACATCGGCGAGAACCGCTCCGAGATCCGCTCCCGGCTACTCGAGTTGCCCGGCGTTGGTCCGTGGACCGCCGACGTGATTTCGATGCGAGCGCTCCGCGACCCCGATGTGATGCTGGCGTCAGATCTGGTGATCAAGCGCCGGCTCGCCGAACTCAACATAGAAGACACCACCCGCTGGGCGCCTTGGCGCTCATATGTGGCCTGCACTCTCTGGGCCACACGCGATAGAAAGATCATCCGATGACCGAATCTGCAAAGCTCACCACCGCCACGATGGACAGCCCCGTCGGGACGCTCACGATCGTTGCATCAGATGCAGGTCTTCGAGCCGTGCTGTGGCCAGTCGAAAAGGATGGCCGGGTCACCTTTGTCGAACCCATTGAACCGGGAACTCACCCGGTGATCGAGTCAACGATCGAGCAGCTCGGTGAGTACTTCGATGGCACTCGGACCGAATTCGATCTTCCTTTGGACCCGGTCGGGACCGATTTCCAGCAGTCGGTGTGGTCGGAGCTCTCCGGCATCGCATTCGGAGAGACACAGTCATATGGCGAACTCGCCGCCGACCTCGGCAAACCGAGTGCATCTCGGGCCGTAGGTTCAGCAACCGGCCGAAACCCAATCTCCATAGTCGTGCCATGCCACCGCCTAGTAGCCAGCAGCGGCAAGCTAACCGGCTTCGCCGGCGGTCTCGAAGCAAAAAAGTGGCTGTTGGACTTCGAGCGAGAAGAACCGAGCGCGCGGGCCTAACCCGCCCGCCCACAAACAGGCCTCACAACCGGTATGGCGAGAGCATCCGGCGCGGAAAACAGTCGCCGCCCACAAACAGGCCCTACCGTCGGGACTCTCTCCCTACCCAGGCCTCAGAAAGAACGCGATCACTACGTAGTGACACGCCGCTGCCGCAACGGTAAGTGTATGAAAGACCTCGTGGTAGCCAAAGTGGTTGGGCCACGGGTTGGGTCGGTGAAGTGCGTAGATGATCGCTCCGGCGGTGTACAGGAATCCGCCGACGAGTAGCAGAATGAACCCGGCCAAGTGCAGCGAGCTCCAGATGTGGTTTATAACGAAGAGCGATGACCAGCCAACGACGACGTATGGGGTTGCGACCATCCAATAGGGAGCGTTGCTGAAGAAGACCCGGCCAATGATGCCCAGTACAGCCCCGCCCCAGACGATGCCGAAGAGCGTCCACCCCGGTCGAGGTGGCAGCGCGATGAGCGCGATCGGCGTGTGTGTTGCTGCGGTGGCGATAAAGATCATCGAATGATCGAGTTTGCGGACCCGGCTCGCTGCCCGTTCCTCCCACCCAACGCGGTGGTACATCGCGCTGACCCCGAACAGCCCGACAATCGACAGCGCATAGGTCGCCACGATAAAGCGGTCGGCGATACCGGGGGTGA
This sequence comes from uncultured Acidimicrobiales bacterium, assembly GCA_964494395.1. Lineage (GTDB taxonomy): Bacteria > Actinomycetota > Acidimicrobiia > Acidimicrobiales > SHLQ01 > SHLQ01. The sequence continues at coordinate 23,541 of CAZBTI010000020.1, forward strand.
CGACGATCAGGATGGGAGCCAAGGTGAGGGCACTAGAAAACGCGAGCAGGTGTAAGAGCCCGCGGTATGTCGGCTTCTTGCCATCAGCGGCCCGTCGCGCTGCAGTACCCATCGTTTCATAATCCAGCCGCGCCTCATCCGACTTCACTGGGGTACTTAGCGTGTCATTCACAACATCAGCGTACTCGCTGGCGAGATCGCCGACGGTCGCTCCCTTGCGCGCAGTTCCCTGACAAAATCTGAATCATGCGGGACGCGATTGCGAAACACACATGGCATGTGGTGCTGGTGGCTGTTTTGTGTTCGATTGCGGCGCTATCAGTTGATGGGTGGTCGCAGCCGGCCACCGCTCAAGTGCAAGACCTTGTCCTCGACCGAGCGAAGTCGAACGTGATTCATCGGGTCAGTCAGGACTTTCTTGGACGCCCAGCTACCGCGGATGAGCTCGACCACTACCTCCCCCGCCTCGGGGTGAGTCAAGACGAGAACGATGTACGAGCACGCTTTCTCGCCGGAACAGCCTTCTTCGATTTGGCTGGCGGAGATCGCTCAGGCTTCATCAACGCGGCCTATCAGGAAGCCCTCGGTCGGGCGCCCACAACCACCGAATTCAACAATGCGTTCAACAAGATCGGTAGCAGCGACCTCATTCCTCGACTCGCCAGGCGGACACTCGCCGACGAACTGCTGGAGCGAGCGGCCTATGACCCAGACGGCCTCGGCGTTCGCGAGGTTGTGCTGGACATTGACGAGGACGGCAAGATCACGCGCTTCCACTTCGAACTCGATCGTACGTTTGCGCCAGACGACCGAACCGCCCTCTCGGTGAGCATCAACGGGCGCGAACTATCCGGTGAAGTGCGATCCCGCGCTGGCCTAAACGCCATCCGCTTCATCCCAGACAAGCCGGTAAAGCAACTCGGCCCGATCATCGCTCTCGCGTTTGTGAATCAAGATGGCACAACTCGGCTCGCCGATGTGTCTACGCCTTCGAGACACCTCCCTCCACGGACGATCGATGAGGCAGACGTCTGGGCAGACGAGGTCTTTGCTGACCAACGAGTCATCGCAAACTATGGCCACCACACCACTTCTGTACTCGGCGTATTGGGAGAGACCGGACCGGACGCCGCCGTAGAACGGGTGCAGGAGGTTGCGGCTCGCTTTGATGAACCCGGCCGACCAGCGATCGGCGCGTTCGAGATGGTCGTGACCGTCGCTCAGGCCTCACCAGGGATCGACGGTGACTACAGCAGCCCTTCAAACGTCTCGGAGGTGGCGAAATGGATCGATATCGCCGAGGCTGCGGGCGTGTACGTCATTCTCGATATTCAACCCGGCCGTAGTGACTTCCTCACCGAGTCCAAACGCTATGAATCATTGTTGCTCCGACCGAACGTTGGGCTGGCGCTCGATCCAGAGTGGCGAATGGGGCCGACCGGGATTCCAGGACAAACCGTGGGCAAGGTAAGCGCCGAGGAGGTCAACCAAGTCTCGCTGTGGTTGTCGGACCTTACACTCGAGAACGACCTGCCCGAGAAGATTTTCATGGTTCACCAGTTTCAAGAACGAATGATCTCGAATCGAGAGCAAGTTATCGACCGGCCGGGCCTCGCAACGGTCATCCATGTCGACGGCTTCGGCAGTCGAATCGAGAAGCAAGCGACCTACTCGCGGCTTCGGGTCGAAGCGCCGTTCTACAACGGCTTCAAACTCTTCATCGACGAAGACCGCGGGCTCTACCAACCTCATGAGGTCTTGGCCTTTTCGGAGAACCCGGTTCCAGACTTCGTCTCCTACCAATAAGCCAAGCGCGAGGGGTCTGCGCGATGGAGCGATCTGCTAAACACCAAGTAGCCACAAATCGGCTGGACGGGACTACGAATGTGTCATGGCGGCGTATTCGTTTCACGAGAAGGAGCAATGACATGGGAATTTTCGACTTCGTGCGCAACGCTGGAGCCAAGGTCGGTCTCGGCAAGAGCACCGACGAGATCGCAGCCGAGGAGCAAGCCGAAGCAGCCGCAGACGCTGCCGAAAAGCGGGCCGAGTATCAAAAGCGGGCAGCCGAGATGGCAACTAAGCGGAACGCTGCCAAGGAAAAGATCAAGACGCGAGCAGCACAACAGCGATCGGCGGAAAACGCAAAGCGCCGCGAACAAGCTCGAAAGGGAACCGAGCTCGAGAAATACGTTCGGGACATGGACCTCTCGGTCGCGAAACTCGACGTCCGCTACGACGACGGCACAGTGTTTGTCGATGGAGAAGCTGCTGACGCGGCAACTAAAGAGAAGGTCATCCTTCTGCTCGGGAACGTCGAAGGGGTCGCTCAGGTTGATGAGAGTCTGACCGTGACCCAAGACGATGGTTCGGACTCGACCGTCTATGTCGTTGAATCGGGAGACACGTTGTGGGCTATTGCGACCGCTGCGTATGGCGACGGCAACCGTTACCCAGAGATCTTCGAGGCAAATAAGCCAATGCTGTCTGACCCAGACAAGATCTACCCAGGCCAAGCACTCCGCATCCCGTAGCGAACGGTCATAGGTCCAAGATGAAGGAGCATGCGGTGTGTGGGCAAGGCGCACCTTCGAGACTTTCGCAGACGTTTTCTGACCGCGCTCTTGTGAGGATGCGTCTGCCGAACAGAACTGTAAACGTTTACAGTCGTCCAGCCCTAGGTTTGCACTCGTTCGAGTTTTTGCGG
>CAZBTI010000020.1:26347-36483 GCA_964494395.1 uncultured Acidimicrobiales bacterium
TGTAAACGTTTACAGTCGTCCAGCCCTAGGTTTGCACTCGTTCGAGTTTTTGCGGCAGTCTGAAGGTGTAAGAGCAATTCCAGCCTGACCACACCTTCGGGACCGTTCAGGGACGACAACTACATATTCCTCGGGGTAGGTGAAAATCCTAACCGGTGGTGATGCGCTCTTTTCGAGCGATGAGCCCACGAGCGGCCAAGGGAGACCTTGGTGCAGCTGAGCAGGTGAGATTCCTGGGCCGACGGTCAAAGTCCGGATGGGAGAGGAGAAACCATGTTCACCGGTTTGGTGGAGGAGGTCGGCACTATTGCCGATCTCGTCCCTGACGGCGACGGTATCCGGTTGCGCATTCACGCATCCACCGTCACCACTGATATCGAAATGGGCGCATCGATCGCCATCAACGGCGTGTGTTTGACCGCGGTTGAGTTCGACGATGCCAGCCTGACCGTCCACGCCGTCCCAGAGACGATGGACCGAACGAACCTCGGGACACTGGTCGCTGGCTCTCCGGTGAATCTCGAACGTTCCGTTCGAGCATCGGATCGCCTTGGTGGTCACATCGTGCAAGGTCACGTCGACGCTACGACCACCATCAACGCCGTGGAATCCTATGAAGATGATTCGTGGCGCTTTCACTTCGCGCTCGGAAGTGATCTTGCCCCCTATGTCGTCGAGAAGGGATCCATCACGATCGATGGCATTAGCCTCACCATCGCATCGCTCTCAGACGACGAGTTCTCGGTCGCCGTCATCCCGCACACGGCTGCGGTAACCACGCTCGGCCAGAGAGCTCCTGGCGATGCGGTCAATATCGAGGTCGACGTTCTCGCAAAGTACGTCGAACGCCAACTACAACTGCGAGAGTCTCATGACCAACACTGAATCGGCCGATCGCCAATCGCTACTCGACCCAATCGAAGATGCCCTCGAAGCGTTCGCCCGGGGCGAGTTCCTCGTCGTGGTCGACGACGAGGATCGCGAGAACGAAGGCGACCTCATCATTGCTGGCGACTCGATCACCGAAGAGCAGATGGCCTTCATGATCCGCCACACCAGCGGAGTCATCTGCGCTCCACTGCTCGATGAACGTGCCGATGAACTTCGGCTTCCGCTGATGGTCGCCGAGAACACCGAATCTCATCACACCGCATTCACCGTCACCGTCGATCTCATCGAAGGCTCCTCAACCGGCATCTCCGCAGGTGACCGCGCCCGCACCATTCGGGCTATGGCGAACGGAGACTCCGTTGCTGGCGAGTTTGCTCGCCCAGGACACATCTTCCCGTTGCGTGCCCGACCCGGTGGTGTCCTCAAGCGCGCTGGTCACACCGAAGCGGCGATCGACCTCTGTCGGATGACAAACCGCCCGTTGGTCGGGGCGCTCTGTGAGATCGTCAACGACGACGGCACCATGAAACGCCTGCCCGAGTGCCGCGAGTTCGCCGACGAACACGGATTGAAACTGATCTCGATCGCCGACCTCATTCGCTACCGGCGCCAAAGCGAGAAGCTGGTCGAACACTTCGCTGAAGCCAAGATCCCGACCGCGCACGGCGAGTTCACGGCCCACGCATACCGTTCAGTTCTCGATGGCGAGGAGCACCTCGCATACGCAATGGGCGACCTAAGCACCTGCGACGCCCCATTGGTACGAGTGCATTCAGAGTGTCTGACCGGCGACATTCTTGCTTCTGAACGCTGCGACTGTGGCCACCAGTTGCAGGCCGCCCTCGCCAACATTGCCGACCACGGATGCGGAGTCCTCGTCTATCTCCGAGGACACGAAGGACGAGGCATCGGCATCGGGCACAAGATCCGGGCATACGCGCTTCAAGACGACGATGGCCTAGACACCGTCGACGCGAACACCGCACAAGGCCTGCCCGTCGACTCTCGCGAATACGGCGTGGGTGCGAACATCCTCGCCGACCTTGGTGTGCAGGCGATGCGCCTCATGACGAACAACCCTGCCAAGTACGGCGGGCTCGAAGGCTACGGACTAGAGATCATCGAGCGCGTTCCCATCGACATTGAGGCAACCGACGCCAATGCGCAGTATCTCGAGACTAAGCGCGAGCGCATGGGACATCTCATGACCAATGATGCGAGCAGCGAAACATCGAAGGAGAACTCGTAATGGCAAGTGGCGACGACCGGGCTGAAGTGCTCGACATCGATGGGTCCGAGCTCTCTGTTGGCATCATCTCCGCTCGATGGAATAGCAACATCGTCACCCGACTCTTCGAGGGTGCTCAACGCGGTCTTTCCGATCTCGGTGTGTCCAACCTTCACACCCAGACCGTTCCGGGTGCATTCGAACTTCCGCTCGCCGCCAAGGTGCTCGCCGAGTCCGGAACAGTCGATGCCATCGTGGTGCTCGGCGCGGTCATTCGCGGCGAGACGACGCACTACGAGTTGGTCGCTGGCGAGTGCGGTCGAGGAATCATGGACGTGCAACTGGGCACGAACGTGCCGATCGGCATGGGAGTTCTCACCGTCGAAAACGTCGCCCAAGCCGAAGCTCGGAGCCAGGATCGAGGTGGCCACAACGTTGGTGAGCAAGCCGCTCAAGCCGCAGTCGAGCTCGCTCTAGTCGCAGGTAACAAAAGTTGACCACTGACACAGGTTTTCCACAGAAAATTTGCGAAAATTCCAATGGAAAACAACGTTCCTGAAGTTTCGTTAAGACCTGCAATTTTTCGACCAAATAGGTCAATTAGAAGTGTCTCTTTCCGTCGTGAATGCCTTACAGTTACCTTTGCCCGATTAGAGAACCGCCGTCTCTGATCTGGGAAGCCCCCGGTTGCGTTCCGCCATGCAGCCGGGGGCGCTTTCGCGTCTGAGGACGCCCGCGACCCATCTTTGAAATGTCGCGTCTCAGCCTGACAGCAAACTTGCGAGTGCCCACACGGTCATCACCAGACCAAGCGCCATGAAGCTCAGCGTACGGATGAGCGGAGGTCGCTCGAGGTCGGTGTCGTCGCGTCGATTCTCCGGTGGTTTGATCAGCGCGAGACCAGGACCGACAACGAGGGCACCGCCGAACGCAAGCGCCAGAAGGGGCAACAAGTTGTCGCCAAGAAATAGTGCCTGAGCGATCAAAATTCCCTCTCAAGGTCGAGACGAACCTGCCCGATACTACTGGTGTTCGGCAAATCGCCCTTGCTGAATAAGAAGTGGGATACAGGGTGGGAGTCGCATCTCCCTCCACGCATCACGCCAGTGCTTCCCTGCACTGTTGAAGTGGCTTCCGCCCTCCCACGTTCCTCTCAAGCGGCACGCAGCCGTCCCCTTCGGGGAGCGTTCAAGCGGCACGCAGCCGTCCCCTTCGGGGAGCGTTCAAGCGGCACGCAGCCTGGGCAGCAGAAGCTGGCGTTTGCGCTGTTGTCCCTCCGGGGGCCGTTCCAGAGCCACGGAGGCGGTGCGCCCAAGGCGGTGTCAACGCTGGGGTCAGACCCTCTGGTTTACCACCAGACCCTTCCTCCCCCCAGCCGCTTCGGATTGCTGCTGCCTCCGCTAACTAGCCGCGTCGTTGGAGGTATATCCAAGGGTCTGACCCTTGGATATACCCCCAAAGTCATGGTCCTACAAGTCCACAGAGAATGTCACGATGACATCACCTTGCTCGCCTCGACCAAAGATCTCGACGATTGGTCCGGGTGGGTTTTCGACGGCGTCGAATTGGTAGAGGCCATCACCTAATCCGGTAACGCCAACCTCGGTGCTAGTCGAACCGTCTTGCGAAATGACATTCGCATTGAAGTTCCAATCATCGAGCATGAATTCGAATTCGATCGGTTCCATCGCTGTGCCTGCATCTGGCGCTGGGTCAGGCGCCTCACCGTCGGCGCAGATTCCGTCTTCCTCAAAAGTCCAGCAATACGCCCAGGCGTCGAGCGTCAGCGAGTTCTCTGTGTTGACGAGAACGATCGGCGGAGGACCGGCTAACTCCTCTGGAGATTCGACCACCTCTTGTTCACTGGCAACCGTCTCTCCAGCGTCATCGCCACTCGCTACCGCTGTCGTGCTAGCGCATGCCGCAAACACGAGAGCGAATAGCAATCCCACAAATGCCTGATAGCTCTTCATATCTATTTCCCCAAGTCTCATTATCTGAACAAGACGACCCAGTCGGACAATTGGTAAGCACTCGGGCCCTGACCCCAAACGTAACATCACCGCCGCTTCAGATTGCTCCTGCTTCCGCCAGCCGGGCGCGTCGCTGAAATGCATCCAAGGGTCTGACAGCACCAAAGCGTTTTCCTCAGAAACGCTCACTGTTAACAGGTGTCGACGTTGTGAGCCCCCAGGCGAGCAACTCGAGTTTGGGGAGGCCCGCTAGGGCCGAGCCAATACCTACATAGTGTTGTTGCTTGGGTTCCTGGCCATGTTGGCGAACCTTGTGTATTGGGGAAGGAACGCCAAACGGATGGTGTCGGTTGGGCCGTTGCGGTGCTTTGCGATGATGACTTCGGCAATGCCGGCGTCTTGTGACTCGGGGTTGTAGACCTCGTCGCGGTAGAGGAACATGACGACGTCGGCGTCCTGCTCGATCGCGCCCGACTCGCGAAGGTCGGACAGCATTGGACGCTTGTCTTGGCGTGATTCGAGCGTGCGTGAAAGCTGCGAGAGACCCACGACCGGAACTTCGAGCTCACGGGCAAGGACCTTCAAGTTACGGGAGATCTCCGAGATCTCGACCTGGCGAGACTCGGCGCCCGAACGGCCCGTCATCAGCTGGATATAGTCGACGACGATGAGGCCGAGGTCGCCGACCTGCGACTTTAGGCGACGGGCACGACCACGAATATCCATGACCGTCAGGCTTGGGTTGTCGTCGATCCAGATCGGGGCTTCGCCGAGCCGAGCAACGCCCGTGCTGATCTTCTCCCAGTCGGAATCGTTGAGCTTGCCGTCACGCATCTTCATAGCGTCGACGCGAGACTCCGAGCACAGCATGCGCTGGGAGAGTTCGAGCTGGCCCATCTCCAACGAGAAGATGAGCGTGGGCTTGCCGCTATCGACCGCAGCATGGGATGCGATGTTCAGGGCGAAACTGGTCTTGCCCATTGCGGGACGAGCGCCCACAACGATGAGCGCATTTGGTTGCAGACCGGAGAGCAGTTCGTCGAGGTCGACAAAGCCAGTCGGTGTACCGGTGATGCCCTCTCCCCTGTCGTACAGCATTTCGAGACGGTCGAGGCTCTGCTCGACGAGGTCGCGCATCGGGGCCATCGTGTCCGAGGCCCGACCCTGTGCGACCTCAAAGACGAGGTGCTCAGCTTCGTCGACGGCCTTGACCACATCTTCAGGACGCCCATAGGCAATCTCAGCGATCTCGTTGCCCACACCGATCAAGCGCCGTAGCAGCGCATTCTCTCGAACGATCTCGGCGTACTTCTTTGCACCAGACACGGCGGGCGCTTGCGCTTGAAGGTCGATGAGCGCTGAGCTTCCGCCCATTCCAGCGAGCTGTCCGCTGCGGTCGAGCAGATCGGCAACCGTGACGACATCGGCTTCGTCGCCAGCCCCGTACAGCGTGGTGATGGCCTCGAAGATGTGCTGGTGTGCGGGACGATAGAAGTGTGCGGATTCGACAGCCTCGAGTGCGGTGGCAATAGCGTCTCGTGAGAGCAAGAGCACGCCGAGCAACGACTGCTCGACCTGAATATTGTGTGGCGGTGTTCGACCGGTTCGTTCCTCGATCAGCCTGGCGGGCCCATCGCTATAGCCACCACCATCGCCGTACCCGCCATCGTCCTCATATGGGGGCGGCGCATCGTCGTAGGTGGTGTCAGACATGTAATCTCCCGTGCACTTCGGGGCTCGCCCCAGCACATTCACATAGAGAGGTGTGGCGCAGTTCCATCCTTGCAGAAGCCTGTGACAGTCGCTCTCTAAATTCTCTCGTTCACCTTGCCCGCAACACCCTGTGAGGGACCAGTGGACAACTTCGGGAAATGTGGAGATTTTCTTGGGAAATCTTCAACGAACCAGTGGATGACCGTCAAAAACAGTGGATAAGCCCACTAATTCTGTGGACAAACCCATAAAACGTGAGCGGGGCGTAAATCGTTATCCCCGTCGAACCTGTGGATGAACTGTGTATAACCTTGGCTAACCGCAACGAGTTTTTGGCCGCGGAGCGCACTCCATCCTCAACAACACCCTTGAACAACACGAGCAACATCGATCTCCAAATGACCACAAGATCGCTCCGCCAAAAGCAGGCAAGATCGGTCAGGCGATCAGGTGGCGCAGCTAGTCGACCGAATGCGTCCGGATGCCCGCAATGAGCAGGTCGAGCAGGTGCTCGTACGTGTCATCGAGGTTGTGCGGCCGAGGATGACCATCGCCAGCTTCGAGGGTCGCAAAGCCATGAAACGCGCTGCGGAGCGTCCGAGCCACATGGACCTGATCCTCTGAGTCAAGACCGAACCCGACTAGGGCCAGGCCCAACACGTCGATAACGTCATCGACCGCTTCTTCAAGCTCGGGGTCTCCCGCGCACGGAGATCGATCGGTAGCGGCATATACGCCGGGACGATCGAGCACGACCTGACGCCACGCACGACCCATTGCACGAACCGCATCATCACCGGCAACGCCTACCGCTGCTGCAGTCAGCGCTTCAACGAGCACCTGGCGACCTTCTAGCCCGAGACTCCGGATGAGATCGTCGTACCCATCGACATGGCGATAGAGCGCAGGTTGGCTGATATTTAGTTCCTTCGCCACGCGGGTGAGGGTTACCTCATCGACGCCTTCGCTATCAGCAATGACCGCTGCGGTCTTGACGACCAGCTCTTTGTCGACGGGCCCGCGCTGTCCGTCGGCGTCCTTCATGATGTTTGCCTGCGATGCAGTCAAGGGGTTCTTTCTGTCGGCGCTGCCGTTAGCCAGTCCCGAAGCGTTGGGCTTCCGACCATACCAGCATGGCTCTGCGAGCAGAACTACGACCTCGAAGAGCCGACGTCCTGTTTCCGTTGGCTACTCGCGCGAACGAGCCTGAGATTGCAACGAAGCAATCACGCTCACGTTGACGATGTCTTCAACGCTGGCCCCGCGAGAGAGGTCGTGCATGACCCCTCCGACACCCTGCAGCAGGGGCCCGATCGCTTGCGCTCCGCCGAGGCGCTCGGTGATCTTGTAGGCAATGTTGCCACTCGTTAGATCGGGGAAGATGAACACGTTGGCAACACCAGCCACTGGTGAATCTGGGGCCTTCCGCTCGGCGATCGCCGGCACCCACGCCGTGTCGAATTGCAGTTCTCCGTCGATGGCGAGGTCCGGGGATAGTTCGCGCACCAAGCCTGTCGCGGCGATGACTTTGTCAACGTCTGGATGCACGGCGCTTCCCTTCGTTGAAAACGAAAGCATGGCGACTCGCGGTTCTGCCCCATCTAGTTCGCGGTATGTCGCCGCCGTCGAGACGGCAATCGACGCGAGCTGCTCGGCATCAGGATCGGGCATGACGGCGCAATCGCCGTAGGCCATCGTTTGTCCATTGGGCAGGACCATAAAGAAGGAGCTGCTGATAATTGCACTGCCCGGTGCCGTTCCGAGGATGCGAATCGCTGCTCGCAACACGTCGGCGGTCGACCGGCTCGCTCCAGCAATGCATGCATCAGCCAGACCCGCTCGAACGGCGATCGTGGCCGCATTTAGCGGGTCGGCGAGATCGAACGGACGGGAGGACTTGGCGACCACTTCTTCGACCAGGGAAGGATCGACCGCATCAAAGATAGACGCAGGGTCCGAAACCACCGTGGCAGCGGCAAGACCAGAGCTATTCAGTTTTTCGGCCGCAGCAATGGCGCGATCATCTCCAGCGTCTGCGAGCATGACGCGTTGAGGATTGGCCGCTGCCCGCTCGTACCAGGCTTCGAGAATGTTGGGTTGGGTCACCCTCTGATCATGCCCGATAGGTGGGCAGAATCAATCGTTCGCAGCGAGGAAGTCGCCAACGCGACCGAGCACGTTGTCGACTCGACCGACGAGGTCGTCGATGACCCTCTTACCTGAGACCAATGGGGGTGAGATCGTCAGCATCGTTGCACCGCGATCGTCCGGGCGAATGAGAAGCTTCTCGTCTCGGACATAGCGAAGAAGTTCGCCACCCTGAAGTGCGGTTCGCTGGGTATCACTGAGTTCGATGCCGTCTTCTCGATCAACACACAATTCAATTGCATAGAAGTAGCCGGTTCCGCGGACCTCTTTCACGTGGTCGTACGCGCCGACCAAGCCCTGGAGTTGCTCGTTGATATAGCTCTCGTTGTTGAGCACGTTCTTGAGAACGTCTTCGTTGTCCAAGGCTCCGATATTCGCTACGGCCACGGCGCAGGCCACCGGGTGGCCGCCGAAGGTGGAGCCGTGCATGAACGCACCCATATCGGAGTCATAAATTTTCTCGACGAGCGGCGTGCGCATAACCACTCCACCGAGTGGTTGGTAGGCCGAGGTGACGCCTTTGGCGAAGGTGATCATGTCTGGGACCACGCCAAAGCGTTCGCTTCCAAACCAGTGTCCGAAGCGACCGAAGGAACAAATAACTTCATCGGCGCACAGAAGGACGTCGTACTTATCGCAGATGCGGCGGAGTTCTTGCCAATATCCGTCTGGCGGAACGAGCGCACCGCGACCGTTCTGAATCGGCTCGGCAATAACCATGGCGACCGTGTCGGGGCCCTCAGCGAGAATCATGTCTTCGACGGCGGTGACACACGGGAGCTCAGCGGCAGGCGTGCCGGCCGGGACCGAGTGATCGAGGGTGTGCGGCACGTGGCGAACGCCATCCCAAAGGTTCGGCAGGAACGGGTCACGGAACTTTGGGATTCCGGTTACCGCAAGCGCACCCAAGGTCGTGCCGTGATATGCCCAATCCCGGGAGATGACCTTGTACTTCTCGTCGTTGCCTTGGCTGAGGTGGTAGTTGCGAGCGAATTTGATCGCCGACTCGACCGCTTCGGAACCGGAACTGACGAAGAAGACTTCATCGAGATCTCCGGGTGCCCGTTCGCCGATCATGCGCGCTGCTTGGATCGATGTTGGGTGAGCCATACCCCACACTGGTGAGTACGCGAGCCTGTCCATCTGCTTGCTGGCAGCAGCGGTGAGGTCAGCTCGCCCATGACCGATGTTTACGCAGAAGAGCCCGGAAAGACCGTCGAGGTATTTGTTGCCCTCGGTGTCGTACACATAGCAACCCTCACCGCGTTCGATCAGCAGGAGGTTCTCGTCACGCCACGCAGCACCCTTGGTGTAGTGGGGGACGAGATGGGTTTGCGCATCTGATCGAAGTTCTGTCATTTGGAAACAAGCCCCCTCGGGTGTTGTAGCGATGGTCACATCATATCACAGATACGTTACATCTTCTAGCAAAATCGTAAGGGGGTATAACTGCGGTGCGGCGCCTGTCACACCTCTGAAACCAATAGGCGGCCCCATGGTCCGGCCCAACACCCGTTACCGTTGATTTCTAAGGAAAACGAACACCATGACGGACCACACGATCGCCGATAGTGACCCACCGCCCTCCAATGATCAGGGCGACCCAGACAATGCTGGCTCTACTCTGCCCTTCCCCCTGATCGGGCTCGCGTTCGTGGTCCTTGCCGTCGGCGGACTTGCTTTGCTTCTCTCACTCACGGGTGGAGATGAGCAGGCAATCACTCCCACGACCAACGTCGGCGGAACGATCGAGGCCCCATTCGCACTCGATGTCCCCCAGCGCCTCTCTACCAACATTCTGCAAACCAAGGGGGTGGCCGATTGGGAGCTCACCGTCTCGCCACTGATCGAATCCCGAGAGATCCCAGAGTCGAACGATCTCGCGTTCGCGATGTTCGATGCGTCCGCAGAGTTGATTCGAACTGAGCAGTCTCCAGTCACGACGCTCGAGTCATTCGAGTTCACCATCTTGGGAGGTGACACCGGCATGGCCTACGGCGTCTCGACGTTCGAGGAAGATTGCACCTCTGGGAACTCGTTCGATATCTCTCAGCTCGTCACCGAGGAGGAAGGCGTCGAGGGCTCGGTCTGCATTGCAATACCAGTCGAAGACATCACCCACCCCGACACCCTCATTGCTGTTCGTTTCAACTTGGGCGAGCTGCGCTTCTTCGGCTGACGCG
>CAZBTI010000021.1:0-22794 GCA_964494395.1 uncultured Acidimicrobiales bacterium
CCGCGCCTACACCGCCGAACAAGCCGACTAACCCTCAGCGGTTTCTGGCCCGAAGTCTCAGCGGTTTCTGGGGCGAAGTCTCAGCGGTTGAGGACAGGGGTCATTGGCCCCGCAGAGCTCTTCGACGGTTTCTGGCCCGAAGGGCCAGCGGTTGGAGCGTGTCAGCGGGTCGGGTTAGGTTCGGGGCGTGTCAAAACCTCTGCTCTTAATCGACGGTAACTCGCTTACCTATCGAGCGTTCTTTGCGCTCCCGACCGATATGGCGACGGCGTCGGGTCAGGTCACGAACGCGGTCTTCGGGTTCACGTCGATGCTCATCAATCTGTTGCGTGATCACGACCCTGCTGGTGTCGCGATCGCTTTCGATTTGCCGAAGCCGACGTTCCGCCACGAACGCAACCCCGAATACAAAGCTGGCCGCGAAGCTGCCCCCGACATTTTGCGCCAACAGATGGGCTTGGTTCGCGAGGTTGTCGATGCGCTTGCCTTTCCCGTCGTCGAGCTTGAGGGATTCGAGGCAGATGACGTTCTCGCCACCATTGCGACGTGGGGTCGCGATGCGAAACAAGACGTCATTATCGTGACCGGCGATCGAGATAGTTATCAGTTGGTCGAAGATCCGCACATCAAGGTGCTGTACAACAAGCGCGGCGTCTCGGACTATGCGCTCTATGACGAGGCCGGCATTTTCGAACGCACTGGCGTTAAGCCGAGTGATTACGTCCAGTACGCGTCGATGCGTGGAGATAAGTCAGACAATCTTCCTGGAGTCCCAGGAGTAGGGGAGAAGACCGCCGCCAAGCTCATCAACACCTACGGCGGGATCGACGGTATTTACAAGGCGCTCGATGAGCAGACGCCGAAGCTCAAGGAGAACCTCGCAGCGAACGAGGAGAATGTCCGGCTCAACCTCGAGCTGATGGATTTGGTGCGCGACGTGCCGCTCGACGTCACATTCGATGACCTTCACCCTGGCGAACCCGATCATGACGAGATCAAACGTCTCTTCGAGTTCTTGGAGTTCCGGTCGCTGCACGACCGGCTCTACGAAGTTCTCGGTACGGACCCGACGGGTACGTCTACTGCTCGGACCGTTCTCGAGGCCGAGGTCAGTGTTATTGACGACCCGAAAGAATTGGTGTCGGCGCTCGGAGCGATCGCTGCCGACCACACGGTTGCTATCGGCGTCGATTTCGATCAGCCGGAAGCCGGCTTTGCGGTTGTCTCCAATGGGGCTGAAGCTGAAGTTCTCTGGGCCAAGACCTCTTTACTTGCTGTTGGTTCGGTCATGGATGCAGTCGCTGCTCTCGGAGGCGAACACGGGGTGGCCTTGCACGACGGCAAGGAGGTGCTTCGTGATTGGCAGTCGCGCTCGGGAACCACTCCGCTGCTCACTGTCGACACGGCAATCGCTGGGTATCTTCTCGATCCGAGCGATACCGATTATGAGTTGTCCAACATGGTGCTTCGATACACCGAGTTTGAGCTGCCGACGAACGGCGCTGCCGCGGTGGGGCAACTGGACTTTGGCGATGACTCGGTCGATACCTCTCTTGTGGCGGCTCGCAATGCGTTGGGCGTCGATCGTCTAGCCGTTGCGCTTCGAAGTGCGATGGACTCGCAAGGCCTCCTATCGCTCAACGATGACATCGAAGTTCCGCTCGTGTCGGTCTTGGCCCGAATGGAGGCGTTGGGTGTTGGTGTTGATGTCGCTGAGCTTCAGCGGCTTCGGGACCACCTCACGAGTGAGGTCGCTCGATTGCGCGAGCTCATCCACACCGATGCTGGCGAGGAGTTCAACGTCAACTCCACAAAGCAACTGCGCGAGATCTTGTTCGAACGTCTCGAGCTCACGCCGCAAAAGAAGACCAAGACTGGCTACTCGACCGATGCAGCATCGCTCGAGAAGCTTCGGGGTGACCACCCGATCATCGAGCACCTGCTCGAATATCGCGAGGTCGAGAAATTGCGTTCGACCTATGGGGAAGGTCTCCTCGCCGAAGTCGGCGAGGGCGATCGTATTCGGGCGACCTTCAACCAAACGGTTGCTCGTACGGGACGTCTGAGTTCGGATAAACCCAACCTGCACAACATCCCTGTTCGCAGCGAAATGGGCCGCTCGTTCCGTAAGGCGTTCGTGCCAGCCGATGGCTACGAACTGTTGGTTGCCGACTACAACCAGATCGAGTTGCGCTGTATTGCGCATCTCGCTGAGGATCCCGGATTGATCGGGGCCTTCGAAGCTGGCGACGATATTCATGCCGCCACGGCTGCTCGGATCTTCGATGTCGATGCAACTGAGGTCAGTATCGAGCAGCGCTCCAAATCGAAGATGGTCAGCTACGGCTTGGCCTATGGGATGGAGGCCTACGGGCTTAGCCAGCGCCTCGACATTCCCGTGTCGGAAGCGTCGGAGATTCTCGATGCGTACTTCGAGGCATTCCCAGCTGTGCAGAATTACATGGACGAAACAGTCGCTACCGCCCGAGAGCGTGGCTATACCGAAACGCTGTTCGGGCGCCGTCGGAAGATTCCCGAGCTGGCCTCCCCGAACTTCCGCGTGCGTCAAGCGGGGGAGCGTCAAGCAATGAACGCCGGTATTCAGGGCCTTGCAGCCGATATTTTCAAGGTTGCACTCGTCAACCTCGACGAAGCGCTCCAGGAGCGTGACACGGCCAGTCGTCTGATCTTGCAGGTGCACGACGAAGTCATTTTGGAGGTGCCGCCAGCAGAACGTGAGGCGATGACCGACCTGACCACGACGGTGATGGCCGATGCGTTCGATCTGCGGGTGCCTCTTGAAGTCAACCTCGCGTTCGGTCCGAGCTGGGCTGAGGCAAAGGCGTAGGGGACGCGCTGACCCTTGACCCAAAAACTAAACGGGCCGGCACCTATGGTGCCGGCCCGGGTAGTTCGTCTACGAGAGACGTCAGTGCATTCAGCGTTTAGCCGATGCGGACGATTTCCACGTAGGCGATGTTCTCGTTGTTGTCCCAATCGAAGCTTGCTGGGATGTCACCGTTGCCCTCGAGGGTGCGGTGTACACGGATGACACCGTTCTCTGCGAGCGATGGGTTGGACTCTTCGGTTCCGACTCCTGGCTCGTCTTGGCAGAACGGTGCAGGCACGATGTCTGCACGGTTCTCGGTGTTGATCTCGGTGCCTGCGTCGTATCCACGAAGGTCGTAGGTGACCGTCTCGCCGACCGCACGAGGCAGGTTCTTCGCATCAGATCCGGCAAAGCCGTCGTTGGTGCACACGATCATCGAGACGAGGCTGAACTTACGCTCGTCGGTCGAGAAGGTGCCACTAGCGGTAGCTCCGGGCATCAGTGGGCCTTGGCCATCGGCTCCGTCACGGACCAACACGCCCGAGACGCCTTCACCAGCTGCATCGACTGCGCCAGCAAGTTCTGCTGCGAGGACTGGCACGAGGCCGTTCTCGGCTACGGCCTGCACGCCAGGGCTTGCTGGTGAGCGCAGGTCGAACACGTCGACGTCATTGCTGTGGAGCGCAACGTTTGGCGGGGTGAAGTACTGGCCGGTCGTGTTGTTCACGAAACGGATCTCGTACGTCGGTGCGTCACCAGGTGTTGGCGTTGGATCTGGCGTTGGGTCAGGTGTTGGTGTTGGCGTTGGTGCAGGTGCGCCGCCGTCGCCACCGTTGGTGATCGTCACGGTCACGATGGACTCGTTGTTGTCCCAATCGAAGCTTGCTGGGATGTCACCGTTGCCCTCGAGGGTGCGGTGTACACGGATGACACCGTTCTCTGCGAGCGATGGGTTGGACTCTTCGGTTCCGACTCCTGGCTCGTCTTGGCAGAACGGTGCAGGCACGATGTCTGCACGGTTCTCGGTGTTGATCTCGGTGCCTGCGTCGTATCCACGAAGGTCGTAGGTGACCGTCTCGCCAGCGCCAGGAAGGTTCTTGGCGTTCGAGGCAGTGAATCCGTCGTTGGTGCAGACGATCATCGAGATGAGACTGAACTTACGTTGATCACTGGTGACATCGAAAGAGATGGTCTCTCCGGGGGAGACCGGTGCGCCTCCGCCGACGCCGGAGACTCCGAGGCCTGCGTTATCGACAGCGCCCTGGATTTCAGCGGCGAGCACGGGAACGAGGCCGTTCTCGGCTACGGCTTGCAGGCCAGGGCTTGCGGGCTGACGAATTTCGAACAGGCTCAAGCTGTCGTCATGGATAGCGAAGTTCGGCGGCGTGAAGTACTGGCCAGTGGTGTTGTTTGTAAACGTAACGGTGTACGTGTTGTCGGTCTGCGCTCCCGCAGCGGTGTTCGTCAAAGCGGCTGGCAGCAGCACTGCCACCATTCCTGCAATGATCACTAGTGATCGACGGAACATTAAATTCCTCCCTTTGCCGTCTTGATGACGGCGCCCTAAACGTCGCTGGTGCGACGAGTTCTTAACTAGTTGTAAATTGGGGATTGGCGTTTAGTCAAAAAACGCTGACGGTAGTTAAGATTCTGTTCACATGTGAAAACGGTCACCGTGCATGTTTGACCTCGGTCTTTGCGGTGCAGCTGGGGTGGGTTCTGTGTGAGAACGATTAGTCTCTAAGGGTTGCCCATGGTGGGCAGTGGTGCGCGCATTTGCGTAATCCCTACTTCTTATCCCCGAGCTGAGTACCTGTGACTGACACTTCAACAACATCCGAATTCGGAACCTTCGACGCAGAGGGCAATTACATCCCTCGCGCAATTACCGAGAACAACGTCGCCGACGCTGAACTCGACGCTGCCTACTCCCAATCCATGATCACCGTTGAAGACGGACAGTTGGTGTCGGGAACAGTCGTCAAGATCGACCGCGATGAGGTCCTTCTCGACATTGGCTACAAGGCCGAGGGCGTCATTCCGAACCGTGAGTTGTCGATCCGCAACGACGCTGACCCGTTCGAGATCGTCGGCATGGGCGAGTCGATCGAAGCGCTCGTACTCCAAAAAGAAGACAAGGAAGGCCGCCTCATCCTTTCGAAGAAGCGTGCGCAGTACGAGCGTGCGTGGGGCAAGATTGAAGAAGTCAAAGAGGCCGATGGCATTGTCAAGGGCAACGTCATCGAGGTCGTCAAGGGCGGCCTGATCGTCGACATTGGCCTTCGTGGCTTCCTTCCGGCGTCACTCGTTGAACTCCGTCGTGTCCGCGACCTCCAGCCATACGTTGGCAAGGAGATCGAGGCCAAGATCATCGAACTCGACAAGAACCGCAACAACGTGGTCCTTTCTCGCCGAGGATGGCTCGAAGAAACCCAGCGCGAGCAGCGAGAAGAGTTCCTCGACAACTTGAAGCCAGGCGAAGTACGCAGCGGCGTTGTGTCGTCCGTCGTGAACTTCGGCGCTTTCGTCGACCTCGGCGGGATGGACGGACTCGTCCACGTTTCCGAGCTCTCATGGAAGCATGTCGACCACCCAGGTTCGGTCGTTGCTGTTGGCGACGAGATCGAAGTTCAGGTGCTCGAAGTCGACCTCAGCCGTGAGCGGATCAGCCTGTCCCTCAAGGCAACCCAGCAAGATCCATGGCAACAGTTCGCAAGCGAGCACCGTCCTGGCGAACTTGTCTACGGCCGTGTCACCAAGCTCGTGCCATTCGGTTCGTTCGTCCAAGTGGGCGACGGAATTGAGGGTCTCGTGCACATCTCGGAGATGTCGGCTCATCACGTCGACCTCCCTGAGCAGGTCGTTACTCCCGCCGAAGAATTGTGGGTCAAGATCATCGACCTCGACCTTCAGCGTCGTCGCATCAGCCTGTCGATCAAACAGGCTGCCGAAGGCGGCGTCGTTGCAGCCGAATACCAAGAACACTTCGGCGAGCACGCATACGACGACCAGGGCAACTACATCGGCTCAGATTACTCCGAGGGTCAAGAGGCTTGGGAGGAATACTTTGCCGAACACGGCGGTGAAGCGCCAGTGCCAACTGCCGAAGAGGCTGCGGCTGCGGAAACTGCCTCCGGTGAAGCTGCATCGGAGGCAGCTGTCCCAGAGAGCCCGGTAGCCGAAGCAGCAGAGGCCGGCGAAGTAGCCGAAGAAGCCCCCGCTCCGTCGGACGAAGCTGCCAGCGAGTAGGTCGTAAGACCCAAGATTTGTTTCCGGCCAATCTGGCCGTCAAATACGCCTGCAACGCAGGGAAACCAAGGCTAGAGAGAATCCCCGTCACCAACCGGTGGCGGGGGTTCTACATTTTTGCGAATCCGAAAGCCCTATTTGCCCCAGTTTGTCTCAAGCTTGCTTCGGCTAGACCGACATACCCATTACGCACACATCCGGACTACCCGGCCGATACGCGGTCGAAAAGGTCCAATACAAGTGAGGTAGTTGTGGGAAATAAGAAGATCATCATGCTGGTCGGCTCGATTCTTCTCGGAGCATTGGCCGGATTCGCCCTCTTGGGTTATGTCCGGGGTGTCGAAGACGAAGTTCTTGATGACGTTGCTCGAGTGCCCGTCTGGGTCGTCAGCAGCGCCATACCCGAAGGAACCACGGCCCAATCGGCTCAGGCAACGGCCAGCTTGGAACTCTCGGAGATCGAGAGCAGTTTCCGTCCGGCCAACGCCATTACCGACCTCGCACAGATCGACGGGCAGATCGCAGCATCTGATCTCGTGGCGAACCAGATCGTGCTCGCCGGATCGTTCGTCGATCCGAGCGTGGCGCAAACCACCTTTGCGAACCAGATCGACGCCGACCACGTTGCGTTCTCGATCACGATTTCAAAGGCACGTGCGGTAAACGGATTCCTTGAGCCAGGCGACTTTGTCGACATCATCGTGCTCGGCGATCCTCCGATCCAGGCCGGCGAAGGCGACGTCTTTGAGTCAAGCCTCCAGTCGAGCCCATACGAGCGCCCCGCACGTACGCTCTTCCGTGGTGTCCGCATCGAGAGCATCGATAACGAAGTCCTCGGTGAGCCACGGCCTGAGGGCGAGGTCCCAGAGGACGAAGAAGAAGCCGCCTCACTCGACATCACGCTTGCAATCCCTTCTTCAGGCGCTCAGCGTGTGCTCTCGGTGAGCCCAGAAGACATCGTGCTCGCTCTTCTCCCGACCGACTGGGAGCCTGCCCAGCAGGCCAACGAAATTACTGAAGCGATCATCGTTAACGAAGACCTTCCTGGTGAGGATCCAACGCTTATCACGCCCTATGGCGCTGACGGCTTCATAGACGCTCTCGCTGAGGGGGCTGCAGACGATGATGCAGCCGAGACCGCACCAGCGGAAGAGGCTCCTGCCGAAGAGACCGCACCGGTCTTCGAGGCCCCCGAAGAGGTCGAAGAGGTTCCTGAGGCTGAAGAGACCGACGTCTTCGGAGGCGATGCTGATGCTGATGCTGATGCTGATGCTGATGCTGACACTGAAGAGGATGGTCAGTAAACATGGCAGCTTTCAATTTCCACGAATCACAGGAGCCTGCGATGCAACAAGGAGCTTCGCTCGCCGTGGCGGTCGTCGAACCAGTTGCGAGCGTGCGGCTAGATCTTGAAGATCGTCTCGGCCCGAGCGTCAGTGGCTTCGAGTCGGTGGAGCAAGTGCTTCCTCGTCTCGGCGCAACGCCAACGGTCGTCGTGCTCGGTCCTTCTTGTTCCGACCCTTCGATCTTGACAGCCGTCGAGCGTTCCCTCGGGCCACGTCCCGATGTCGGTGTCGTGCTCGTCGCAGATGAACTCTCCACGACCATCCTCCAACTCGCTCTTCGCTCTGGCGTGAAGGACGTGCTCACCCTTCAGGGCGACACGCTCCAGATCGTGGAAGCGATTCAGCGGGTTGGCGCAGGCCTTGGAGGAGGAACTCCCCAAGAATCTGCGAGCCATGCAACCGGCGCTATGACGACCGGTGGCGGCAGTCGCGGTGGCGCTCGGGTGACCACCGTCTTTTCGACCAAGGGCGGTTCGGGCAAGTCTGTCATTGCGACCAACCTCGCAGTGGTGCTTGCCGAGCGGTCCGAAGGCCCCGTCTGCCTCGTAGATGCTGATCTGCAGTTTGGCGACGTCGCAGTAATGATGAAGCTCGCTCCGGCGCACACCGTCGTTGACGCCGTCTCGAACATCGAACACCTCGATACACAACTTCTCGAGAGCTTGCTCTCGACGCACGAACCATCTGGACTTCGCATTCTGCCCGCTCCCTTGGAGCCAGCATTCGCCGACCAGATCGGTGCGAACGACATGATCACGATGATCAACATCTTGCGAGGTTTTTGTTCACACGTCATCATCGACACGCCGGCCTACCTCAACGATGTGGTCCTCGGTCTGGTCGAGGTATCTGACGACGTCCTCTTGGTGGCCGGAATGGATATTCCCAACATCAAGAACGTGAAGATCGGCTTGCAGACACTGCGTCTCTTGAACACCCCCATGGAGAAGCTCCGACTCGTACTGAACCGGGCGAACTCGAAGGTGAAGCTCGACATCGGTGGTGTCGAACGAACGCTCCAGGTCAGCGCAGAGGCGCTGATTCCGAGCGACGTCGTCGTTCCCCAGTCGGTGAACAAGGGTGTTCCGTTCGTTCTTTCTCACCCCAAGAGTGGGGTCGCAAAGTCGATCCGTGCCCTTGCCGAAAGCCTCGTTGGATCCGACGCCGAAAGCCGTCGCTTCCTCGGCTAAACGCCGAACCCGTTAGTCCTACGCCAAACCCCACGTGCGACTAGGTCGCATGTCCCAGGAGAATCTGAAATGTCGCTTTACGAACGCCTAAACGAAGTACAGGGTGGGGCTGGCGCTGCCGGCGCTAGCGCCGGAGCTCAAGCCCCGGGAACTATCCCTCAGGCAGCAGCGCCACAGGTGAATAGCGTCCACGAATTGCGTCTGCGCGTCCATGGTCGTCTCATCGACGAGCTCGGTTCGACGCTCTACGACAGCGATATGCCCGAGGCGGAACTCAAGCGGCTCGTGTATAGCAAGCTCGAGCAAGCAATCGCCGACGAGCGTGTTCCACTTTCGGCTGCTGACAAGCAGCGTCTGATGGAGTCGATTGCAAACGACGTCCTCGGATACGGCCCGATCGACCCACTTCTCCACGACGAGTCGGTTACCGAGATTATGGTCAACGGCCCAGACCAGGTCTACGTTGAGCGAAGCGGTAAAGCCGGCGTCGCTAACGTCAGCTTTCTGGATGAAGATCACCTGCGTCGAGTCATCGAAAAGATCGTTGCCCAAGTTGGTCGCCGTATCGATGAATCCTCCCCACTTTGCGATGCTCGTCTGCCTGATGGCTCTCGTGTAAACGCAGTGATTCCTCCGCTCGCCATCGGTGGACCATTCCTCACCATTCGTAAATTCTCGAAAGATCCGCTCGGCATCGAGGACCTGATCGGCTTTGGCACCCTCACTCCAGCATCAGCCCGCTTCTTGCAGGCATGCATCATTGGCAAGCTCAACGTCATCATCTCTGGTGGTACCGGTTCTGGTAAGACGACGACGCTGAACGTCATGTCATCGTTCATCCCAGAAGGTGAGCGAGTGATCACTATCGAGGACGCAAAGGAACTTCAACTCCGACAGGACCACGTGCTCTGCATGGAGTCCCGTCCACCAAACGTCGAAGGCAAGGGCGAGGTTTCGATTCGCGATCTCGTCAAGAACTCGCTGCGTATGCGGCCCGACCGAATTGTCGTCGGTGAGTGTCGTGGCGGCGAAGCGCTCGACATGCTCCAGGCAATGAACACCGGTCACGACGGATCGCTCACCACGGTTCACGCAAACACTCCGCGTGATGCAATGACCCGTATCGAAACACTGACCATGATGGCCGGCTACGACCTTCCGGTGAAGGCCATTCGCGAGCAGATGAGCTCGGCTGTGGACCTCGTTATTCAGATCGGCCGCCAGCGTGATGGCTCACGCAAAATCTCTCACATCACCGAAGTGCAGGGCATGGAGGGCGACGTGATCATCCTTCAAGACATCTTCCTGTTCGATTTTGCCGCTGGTGTTGGTGAGGACGGCAAGTTGCTCGGCACCCTCCAACCAACAGGAGTGCGTCCGAAGTTTGCCGAGAAGCTTGCAGATTACGGCATCAAGTTGGGTGCTGAAGTCTTCACCCCTAACCGGAGGGTCTGATGCAGTCGAATCTCACCGAAGAGAAACGCGAACTGGAGCGCGAGGGCGCTTCCGCTCGCGGACGGAGAGGAGCTCGGACGTTCAGCATCCTGACCGTCTTTGCACTCATTCTCGGGTTCTTCATTGCGCCTCTTGCTGCGCAAAGCGCAGGGTCCGAGAACCAAGTTGATTTCGAAGTTCTACAGGTCGATGCCAGCGGCGCCACCGGTACTGCTGTCATCCGTCCAGCGGCCGACGCTGACGGCGGCGAACTCACTATCGAAATTGAAGGCGAAGAGATCGAGGCGGCAACGTCACAGATCTTGAACTCGTCGATCAGTACCCAGGTGATCATGGTCGTTGACGACTCCGAAAACGCTGAAGCGATCACCGGCTTCCGGAACGTTCAAGACGCAGCTCTTGCGTACTTGGATGGTCTCGGGTCGAGAACTCAAGTCATGCTCGTGCGAGCTGGTGGTGGCCGTTTCGAAACGCAAGCCACGGTTCCGTTCACCACGAACCATGATCAGGTGCGATCTGCGATCAACGACCTCGAACCACGCGGTGGCGCAGTTACCTTCAATGCAATCGCCAATTCGAATTCATTCTTTTCAACCCAGGGAGACGGCGTCCGCAACATCGTGGCCTTTGTCGGTTCTGAGGGCGGAAACTCAACAATCAGCCCCGATATCACACGCGGACGCCTCATTGGCTCGAGCGCCGGCTTGACAGTTGTTGCTCCAGCCACCACGAACCTCGATATCTCCCAGTTTGCACAAGTCGCTGATGCCGTTCGCGGGGGAACGGTCTTCCGTGGCACTGCCGACGAGAACATGACCGTTGCTGCTCGCAATGCCGCAGCTGCCCAGGAGAGCTACGTCGTCGGGACGTTCCCGACCGACTCGATTATCGATGCCGTCTCCGAGGACGGACAGGGCGAAGATGGTACGAACGATGTCATTGTTAGCTATGGGGGAGACTCCGAGCGAGTACGTATCGTTCCAGGAGAGACGGTCTTCGGCGCAGCGTTGGATGCCCCTGCACTCATTGAAAGTTCGCGGTTTGCGATCTTGGAAGGTAACACCGTTGCGCTGATCGCTGTCGCTCTCATCGTCATTGCGGTCTTGATTTTCGCCTTCACGATGATGTCGATTCTCTTCGGTTCCGATAACACGCTGAACTCGACCCTGTCGGTCTACGGAACTCAAGACGACCGAACGGACGAGCAGAAGTCGGCTGATGACGCGTTTGCGAAGAATAGAAACCGAATTGTCGAGCAGGTAGTCGAACGCGCTGAAGGGGCCGCCGAAGCTCGAGGCAGTCTCGACGCTACGGCGACGATGCTCGAACGAGCCGAGATCCCTCTGCGAGTCGGCGAGGCTTTCGCTGTACAGGCGGCTCTTGTGGTCGTCGCCTTTGTGCTGGGCTTCTTACTCGGCGGTACCAACCTGTTGGTCGGACTGCTGTTCGCGATTCTTGCGGCGATCATTCCGTCGATGTACGTGAAGCACAAGGTGCGCCAGCGTGCAAAGACTCTCGAGGCACAGCTCCCAGACACGCTGAACCTGCTCTCCAGTACGCTCAAGGCTGGCTACAGCTTTCTCCAAGGCATGGACGCAGTCGGTAACGAAGCCGAAGAACCACTCGCTGGCGAGTTCCGTCGCACCGTGAACGAGGCTCGCTTGGGCAAGGACATGGACGTTGCTCTCGACGACCTTGCCGATCGCGTCGATTCACAGGACATGCTCTGGGCGATCGTCGCCATCAAGATTCAGCGCGAGGTCGGCGGTAACTTGGCCGAGCTTCTGTCGACTGTGGCAGACACGATGCAGTCTCGGTCGCGATTGCGCGGCGAAGTTTCTGCGCTTACCGCGGAGGGTCGAATCTCTGCACTCGTGCTGACGTTCCTGCCGTTATTCGTGGGAATCGCAATGTTCTTTATTAACCGGACCTACCTCTCGGAACTGTGGACAACCACCCCTGGCATCGCCGCCGTCATCGGAGCAGTCATCAGCATTGCAGTCGGGTCTGCGTGGATGCGCAAGATCATCGACATCGAGTTGTGAGCAAGGAGCTCTTCCAATGCCAATTCTTTCTTCAATCCCCGTAGAGCTCGCTGTTCTCCTCGCTGCTGTCGCAGTTGGACTCATGGCCTTCTACATCGGTACTCGCTTCCTCGAGCAACGAGAAGCGCGTGAGACCCTTAGCCAGGTCGATGGCTATGACGTCGGCGCCGCAGCAGACGCCGGAATCATCGATCAGTCGGGTCTCGATGGCTCGTTCGTTAGCCGCCTCGGAGCGTCGGTCTTCGACGGAGCGGGCGATCTAGGCCGCCGCTTTACCCCCGCTGGATATGTCGAGAAGGTTCGACACAAGTTCGCTCTCGCCGGTCGTGACTCGACAGCTGAGGTCGATCGCTTTCTCGCGAGCCGAGTTCTTGCGATCGTAGCGATTCCCGTGATGCTCATCGTCATGTTCCTGTGGAACCCACTCGGCATTGAGGGCATCCCTCGAATCGGCATCACCTTCGGCGTCATCGCCGTCTTGATTCTCGGTCCAGATGCCAAACTGACCCGTGCGGTCGATGCACGCCAGAGCTCGATTCGCGGCGACCTTCCCGACGTGCTCGACCTGCTGACGATCAGCGTGGAGGCCGGACTCGGGTTTGAACAGGCGCTCGACAAAACTATCGAGACTGTCCCTGGTCCGCTGTCTACCGAGTTTGCTCGCATGTTGGGTGAGACCCGGGCAGGAGCCAGCAGAGCTGACGCGCTTCGGGCGCTCGACCAGCGCATTGACATCAGCGAGGTCCGCTCGTTCGTGCTTGCCATCTTGCAAGCTGACACCTTTGGTGTGTCGATCGGCCGTGTCCTTCGCTCTCAAGCTGAAGATATGCGAATCCGTCGTCGCCAACTCGCCCAAGAGCGGGCGCAGAAGGCGCCGGTCAAGATGTTGATTCCAATGGTGCTGTGCATTTTCCCAGCGCTCTTCGTCGTGGTACTCGTCCCGGCGATGATCCAGATCATTCGAGAGCTCGGATAGCCCCGCTCGTATGGGCCGTTCGGACCTTAACTCGCACTCAAACCGGTCGATGGATACTGGCCGGAGGGGGTTTAGTCCTCTCTATCACTTACTTAACGCACACAGGAACGAAGACCAATGACGATCCGATTGATGCTCGCAGATGATCACCGAATGCTCCGCGAGGGCCTTAGCCGCTCGATGCGTGACGAAGGTTTCGACGTTGTTGCAGAAGCACGCAACGGCGCCGAAGCCGTCCAGCTTGCGACCCAAGTTAAGCCTGAGGTCATCTTGATGGACGTCACAATGCCAGAACTTGATGGTGTTGAAGCCTGTCGCCAGATCCGTGAGGCGTTCCCTGAGGCTCGTATCGTGATGCTCACCATGCATGCTGATCAAGATGTGCTGGCGAACGCAATTCGTGCAGGTGCCTCTGGCTACCTTGTGAAGGACTGCTCGACGAACGAGATCGCTGAAGCCGTCCGGATGGCCGCAGCTGGCGACACTGCACTCTCTCCGCAGCTCGCCGCAACGATGTTGAACGAAGTTCGCCGCATGGATCAGCCAGTTCCTGAACAGGAGCGTGTGGTTACCAAGCGTGAAGAAGAAGTCCTGCAGCTCATCGCTGATGGTTGCTCTACGCCAGAGGTTGCTGAGCAGCTTTTCATCTCTCAGAAGACCGTCAAGAACCACCTCGCTTCGATCTACCAGAAGCTTGACGCCCGTGACCGCACCCAAGCAGTGCTCTCAGCGGTGCGCATGGGAATCGTGCACCTCGACTAACAACCATTCTCTGAAAGAGCCTCCGGGATGAACAAGGCCAGCCCTTGTTCATCCCGGAGGTTCTTTGCGTTTTGACCTTGTGTGGGCACAACTTCTCCGGTCGTCGGTAGGGCTGTTCCGCAGGCCAACGCCAGACATGGAGTTCGCCAAATTGTTGAAATTTGAGCGTTTTCCAGGTGGGGAGGGTACCGGCGGAGGCGATGTGAGGGGTCTGGCGACCCGGTTTCAACGGTCCTATGGGCCTATACGGATATCACGGAAAGTGGTCGTAGTTCTTTGTACAACACGGGCCCGAACCTCGGACTCGAAAACAAGGAGAAATCTGACAATGAAGACCCAGTACAACTTCCTCGCTGAATGGCTCAAGGCTCACACCAAGAGCGAACGTGGCGCTGCCATGGTCGAGTACGCACTGCTTCTCGCACTCATCGCTGTTATCGCAATCGGCGCAATCGGAATCCTCGGTCGTACGGTCGACGGAACCTTCGACAGCATCAACTCTCAGCTTGAGACTGAGGTTCCAGCTGAAGCTGCAGGCGGCGCCGCAGCTTAATCCCCGGCTGTTGCTAGCCCTTGCGCTAGCACCACTACGTAAGTGATCGGTGGCGGTGGGTGCGAACCCGCCGCCACCGTTTCACTTTTCGACACGATCTTTCATCACAAAGCCCTAAACCAGGCAGACAGAACAGGTAATCCGATGGTCGAGAACTCCACTCTCATCAATCCACAAATAGACGATGTCTCAAAAAGCGCAAGCGAGCGTGGCGCTGCCATGGTCGAGTACGCGTTGCTCGTCGCGTTAATCGCCGCAATTGCGCTCGGAGCCCTCGCAATCTTGGGCCGGACTGTTGTGACCGAGTTTGATGTCGCGAACGAGACGATCGAAGCAGAATTGCCGGAAGGCTTCACCGGCGAATAGCGCCAAACCTGCGCACTGGTCCTCCAATTCGGATGTTTTGCAACCAAGGTGAAGATCGACCCCCTCTCGAGGGGGTCCTTTTTCGTTTTTCGGCACGCCTCGAGGACTGGTCAGATTCCTGCATGAACTTGCTCTGAACCCTCCAAACGGCACCACTGCTGCCGATAGGCCATTTGAACTATGGAGAAGAACGATTCCCACAGTGATGCAGTGCAGCGTCAGGTAGCGGCCCTCCGTCGGCCAAACGCGAGCAGGAGTCCGTCACTGCTCGGAGGTCTAGGGGGACGGAGCGTAAGGGGCATCGTCCAACCGGACGCATTCGATAGCGACAGCGTCGATGCTCCAGATCAGGCAACGGTCTTTCAGCACGTCATAGCGATCATCCGCTGGGGGGTGCTCGGCTTGATGCTCATCCTTTCGACGCCAGCGCTCGTCGACGAATCAAACTTCCTGACCGCCGGCTTGCTGGTCGGATTCACTGCTCTGACCCTCATCCGTCATGTCCGTCCAATCCGGTTGAGCGACAACGTCCAGTGCGATGCGACGATCTTGTTGGAAATTGCGATGAGCGTGAGCGCCGTGGCGCTGACCGGAATCTGGCGTTCCCCGCTTGCGGTATCGCTCACCGTGCCGATCATCGTTGCTGGATTCGCCCGAGGTCACCTATACGCCGTCCGCGTTGCGCTCGTCGCAACGCTCGTAACCTCCGCCTTCCACTTGAGTCGCAACGGCTTCACCGTCGAATCGGTCCAACCGGTCTTGCAGTGGGGGTTGATCCTCGTCTCCCTCGGACTTGTTGCTGGCCAAACCCGCCGCATCACTGGCGAAGCCGGTCGCCAACGCAGCCTGGCAATGAACCGAATGGAACGACTCACCGATGCCAACTCACTGCTGTACTCGCTGCATCGTGTTGCACAGACTCTCCCAGCGTCTCTCGACCTCAACGACGTTTTGGATACCACCTTGGGCAGAATGCGAAGCCTGTTCGAGTACGACTCGATGGCGATTCTCGTCTTCGACGAAACCGATGCCAGTTGGCAGGTCATGCGGTCCGAAGGTACGTCGATGCCGCTGCGGCTGGGTCCGACAGAATTGCCCAATCCATTGAAGACCGCCATTGCGCAGAACAGACTCGTCGACATGCCCGACCTGACGGCTTCGGGGACGCAAGGCCTGGCCAACGGCAGCGGCAGCGGCCTGTATACGACGCTCACGGCTCGCGGCCAGATTATCGGCCTCCTGGCCATCGAGAGCGTGGACCTCAATCATTACGATGAGCGAACAGTCCAGATGCTCAATGGCTTCGTCGACCCTGTCGCTCTCGCCGTCGACAACGCTCGTTGGTTCGGTCGTCTACGAACCATGGGCGCAGATGAAGAACGCGGTCGCATCGCTCGAGATTTGCACGACCGAATTGGTCAGTCGATGGCATTTCTTGCTTTCGAAGTCGACCGCATCATTAAACACGAGGGCGAAGGCCAAGACATTGGTCCGTCGCTCGATCAGCTCCAACACAACGTTCGAGAAGTCATCCGAGAGATTCGAGACACGCTGTCCGACCTGCGCACCGACGTCAGCGATAACAAAGGCCTCCAGGACACGATCGCCGACTTCGCTGCCAGGGTCGCCGAACGAAGCGGACTGCAGATCAACGTTGAGATCGATGCCCCCGAGCGGCTACCGATCATGCAGGAACGAGAACTCTGGCGTATTGCCCAAGAGGCGATCGTCAACGTTGAGCGACACGCAGATGCCACGACAGCAGAAGTTCGCTGGATCTCCGACGGGGAGAACGGTGTGCTCGAGATCGCCGATGACGGGCGCGGATTCACTATTGGTGAGAGTGGACGTGTGGATAGCTACGGCCTAGTCGGTATGCGAGAGCGTGCGTCGAGCATCGGGGCATCGATGGAAGTCTCCACCTCTTCGGGTGGTGGCACACGAATTCGGTGCATCCTCTCTCACGAAACCGAACAACTCGCCGCGTAAACAACAGCTGTGAACCAGCTGTAGACCAGCTGCGACACCAGCTGTAGACCAGATGCCTCCCCGACGTCAGTGATAGCTGCAACACATGCTTGTTCCGACGTCAGCGGTAGCTGCAACACATGCTGGCGTCACATCAGCGGCGGGTTCGACCTGACGCGTCAGAGGGCAAAGGGGCTAGCCTCCGAAGCGTGCGAGAGTTTGGGCTTACCGGCGGCATTGGATCGGGGAAATCCACGGTTTCGAGCCTTCTGGCTGCCCGGGGAGCAACGATTGTCGATGCCGATGCGATCGTTCGTCGACTTCAGACTCCGGGGGAACTAGTGTTCGACGCTATGGTCGGCCGCTGGGGAACGGACATTGTGTTGCCCGACGGATCTCTGGATCGTGCAGCGGTGGGGCAGATCGTGTTTAACGACCAGGCTGAACTCGATGCGCTCAACGGGATCGTGCATCCGGCTGTGGCCGAGGAGACCGCTCGGCTCGTCGACGAGGCGCAAGGGACCAATGCCGTGATCATCCACGACATCCCACTGCTCGTGCTTCCCGGTGGAGAACTGATGACGAGCAGAGAACATGGGGACTGGGAGGGGATCATCGTGGTCGACACCCCCGAAGAGCTCGCGATCGAACGCGTCGTCTCCTCTCGTGGAATGGATCGCGATGCCGTCGTGGCGCGCATGGATGCGCAGGCGACCCGAGACGAACGACGTGCGGTGGCCGACCTCGTGATCGATAACTCCGGGGATCACGACTCGCTGGCTGGTGAGGTCGCCCGCGCCTGGGACTGGATTGTCCGAACGGCCGAGGAGTCGCCATGAAGCCGATTACCCCCGATGAGCGATCGTCTCGCCCGTTCGAGATGGTCACCGATTTCGAACCAGCAGGCCACCAGCCGCAGGCCATCGCCGGCCTCGCCGAAGGAATCGAGCGGGGCGACAAGTTTCAGACGCTGCTGGGCATTACCGGCTCGGGCAAGAGCGCCACGATGGCGTGGATGATCGAGCAGGTCCAGCGCCCGACGCTGGTGATTGCTCCCAACAAGTCGCTCGCTGCACAGTTGGCCAACGAGTTGCGCGAGTTCTTTCCCAAGAATCGGGTCGAGTACTTCGTCAGTTACTACGACTACTACCAGCCCGAGGCGTACATGGCCTCGAGCGACACGTATATCGAGAAGGACTCGTCGGTGAACGACGAGATCGATCGCCTGCGACACGCCGCGACGTCGGCATTGCTGACGCGCCGAGACACGATCGTGGTGGCCTCGGTGTCATGTATCTACGGTCTCGGCGCTCCCGAGGAGTACGAGGCGCAACTGTTGACCTTGCGCACCGGCCAAGAGATCGATCAACGAGACATCCTTCGGCGCCTCGTCGATATGCAGTACGAACGCAACGACATGAATCTGGTCCGCGCGAAGTTTCGCGTTCGCGGAGACACGATCGAAGTGCATCCGGCGTACGACGAGACGGTCGTTCGGCTGGAAATGTTCGGCGACGAGATCGAATCGATCAGTCGCATCGATCCGCTCACGGGCGAGAGAACCGAAACACTCGACGAGGTGTCAATCTTTGCAGCCACGCACTACGTGGCGAGTGAGGAGCGTCTCCGGTCGGCGATCGTGGGAATCGAAAAGGAACTGCAGGAGCAGCTGGCTCTCTTCGAGGACGAGGCAAAGTTGCTCGAGGCGCAACGTCTTCGCATGCGAACCCAGTACGACCTCGAGATGATGGCCGAGGTCGGCTTCTGCAACGGCATCGAGAACTATTCGATGCACCTCGACGGGCGACAACCAGGGGAGCGTCCTTTTACGCTGCTCGATTATTTCCCCGAGGACTACCTCATCGTGCTCGATGAGTCTCACGTTGCAGTGCCACAGATCCACGGCCAGCACGCAGGCGACCGCAGCCGAAAGGACGTCCTCGTCGAGCACGGGTTTCGCCTTCCTTCGGCGATCGACAACCGGCCGTTGCGGTTCGATGAGTGGCTTGAGGTCACGAATCAAGTCGTGTTTCTCTCTGCCACGCCAGGTCCGTACGAGCTCGACGTTTCGGACAACGTGGTCGAACAGATCATCCGTCCGACCGGTCTTGTCGACCCCGAGGTCATCGTGCGGCCGACCAAAGGTCAGATCGATGACCTGGTCGAGATGATCAACGAGCGAATCGAGGTCGATCAGCGCGTGCTCGTCACGACCCTGACGAAGAAGATGTCCGAGGACCTCACCGACTATCTTCTCGAGTTGGGGTTGCGAGTGCGCTATCTGCACTCAGAGGTAGACACGCTCGAGCGCATTGAGATCCTCCGAGACCTGCGCCTTGGCCAGTTCGATGTGCTGGTCGGCATCAATCTCTTGCGCGAGGGTCTCGACCTGCCCGAGGTATCGCTTGTGGCGATCCTCGATGCCGACAAAGAAGGCTTCTTGCGTAGCGAGACATCACTCATTCAGATGATCGGCCGTGCTGCTCGTAACGTCGATGGTCAAGTGGTGATGTACGCGGATCGGGTGACCGATTCGATGCAGCGAGCGATCAGCGAAACGATGCGACGCCGCGGCATGCAGCTTGCCTACAACGAAGAGCACGGCATCAACCCGCAGACCGTTCGTAAGGCCGTGACCGATATTCTCGAAATGCTGCGCCCCAACGCCGAGACAGCCCCACATCCTGGCAAGGGCAAGCGTCGCCGGGGCCACGACGAGAACCGTCGCGTGGTCGAGACGGAGAACATGGGAAAGACCGATCTCGAAAAGCTGATCCGAGCGTTGGAAGAGGAAATGCTCGAGGCGTCAGGCGAGCTCAAATTCGAATACGCTGCCCGTCTTCGCGACGAGGTGAAAGACCTCAAGCGCGAACTGCGCGAAATGGTCTAAGGACTCAGAGGAAAGTATTTATGGCTGACCGTTTGGTCGTTCAAGGTGCCCGCGAGCACAACCTACGAAACGTCGATATCGACCTGCCCCGTGACAAACTCATCGTGTTTACGGGCCTGTCGGGTTCGGGCAAGTCCTCGCTTGCGTTCGACACCATCTATGCCGAGGGCCAACGCCGCTACGTCGAGTCGCTCAGCGCGTACGCACGTCAGTTTCTTGGACAGATGGACAAGCCCGACGTCGACTTCATCGAGGGCCTGTCACCAGCGATTTCGATCGACCAGAAGAGTGCGTCTCGGAACCCGCGATCGACCGTCGGTACCGTCACCGAGGTATACGACTATCTCCGTCTGCTGTTTGCCCGCATCGGTGTTGCCCACGACCCCGAGACGGGGGAGCGGCTCGAACGCCAAACCCCACAGCAAATTGTCGATCGTGTACTGCTGCTCGAAGAGGGCACTCGCTTTCAGGTGCTGGCCCCCGTCGTGCGCGGGCGAAAGGGCACCTACGAGACGCTGCTCGAGGACCTGGCAGGGCAGGGGTTTGCTCGTGCCATCGTCGATGGGGAACCGATCGAACTCGACCAGCTCGCCGATGTTGAACTCGAACTGGAGCGCTACGAAACGCACACGATCCAAGTGGTCGTCGACCGTCTCGTGCTTCGCGATGGGATCGACCGGCGCTTGACCGAGTCTATGGAGACCGCGCTGACGCTCGCCGATGGCATCGCCGAAATCCAGATTATGCCGCCAAAGGACAGCGATGAAGAACCCGAAACTGTGGTGTTTAGCCAGCACCTCTCTCGGCCATCCGACGGCAAATCCTTCGACGAACTCGCCCCGCGCAACTTCTCGTTCAACTCGCCCTACGGAGCCTGCACGCACTGCGACGGATTAGGCACGGTGTTCGAGGTCGATGAACGACTCGTGGTGCCGAACCAGGAAGCCACGATCGAAGAGGGTGCAATCGCTCCCTGGGCCGGAAACCGAAGCCGATACTTTGGCCGATTGGTCGAAGCGGTCTGCGAAGAGAAGGACATCGACCGACATACCCCGTGGGAAGACCTTCCAAAGGCACAGCGCAATCTCCTGATGCGGGGCGGCATGAAGCAACGCATAACCGTGCAGTACAAAAACCGCTTTGGACGGTTGCGCACCTACGACGCCAAATTTGAAGGTGCGATTCCCTATCTCCAGCGCCGTCACGAAGAATCCGAGTCTGACAGCCAGCGTGAACAAATCGAGGGCTACATGCGCACGGTCGACTGCGCCCATTGCGGTGGGGCACGTCTGAACCCGCTGTCTCTGGCCGTGACGATCGATGGGAAGACGATTCACGATGTCTGCTCGATGTCGATCGGTGAGGCAGCCAAGGCGCTGAACACCCTCGATCTCAGTGAGCGCGACATGATCATTGCCGAGCAGGTCGTCAAAGAGGTCAACGCTCGTATGGGCTTTCTCCTCGACGTCGGTCTCGACTATCTCTCGCTCTCTCGCAACGCGGCCACGCTGGCCGGCGGTGAAGCGCAACGCATTCGTCTGGCGAGCCAGATCGGCAGCGGCCTCGTCGGCGTGCTTTACGTTCTTGACGAACCGTCGATTGGCCTGCACCAACGAGATAACCAACGACTGATCGAAACGCTGCTCCGTCTGCGCAACATTGGCAACACCGTGATCGTCGTCGAACACGACGAAGAAACGATTGCCGTTGCAGACCATGTGGTCGACATTGGACCAGGAGCGGGCGAGCACGGCGGAGAGATCGTGCACTCGGGCACCGTGAAGGGGCTGATGCGCAACCGGAAGTCGATGACGGGTCAGTACCTGTCGGGCCGCAAGAGCATCGCCGTCCCCGAGAAGCGTCGTGTTGCAAGAGATGAGTCGATCTGGATCCGGGGTGCCCAGGAAAACAACTTGAAAGACATCGATGTCGAGATTCCCCTCGGAGTCTTTGTCGGTATCACCGGCGTGTCGGGCAGCGGAAAATCCTCGCTCATCAACCAGATCCTTCTGCCAAGCCTCATGCAGAAGATCTACAACTCGAAGATGCCACCGGGCCTTCACCGCAAGGTCGAGGGGACCGAATCGATCGACAAGGTCATCGCGATCGACCAGTCACCAATCGGGCGAACGCCACGTTCGAATCCAGCGACGTACACGGGAGTGTTCGACCACGTGCGCAAGCTCTTTGCGCAGACCACCGAAGCCAAGGTCCGGGGCTATCTTCCTGGACGGTTCAGCTTCAACGTGAAGGGCGGACGCTGCGAGGCATGTTCAGGTGACGGCACGATCAAGATCGAAATGCACTTCTTGCCCGACGTCTACGTGCCGTGCGAGGTGTGCAAGGGCAAGCGCTACAACCGTGACACCCTCGACATTTTGTTCAAGGGCAAGAACATCGCCGACGTGCTCAACATGCCGATTGAGGAAGCGCTCGGGTTCTTCGAGAACCAACCGCCGATCGCGCGTCACCTGCAAACGTTGGTCGACGTAGGGCTTGGCTATGTGCGGCTTGGTCAACCCGCTCCGACGCTCTCGGGCGGCGAGGCCCAGCGAGTAAAGCTCGCCTCCGAGCTCGCGAAGCGCTCGACGGGCCACACGATGTACATCCTCGACGAGCCCACGACCGGTCTGCATTTCGAAGACATCCGTCGCTTGCTCACGGTGCTGAGTCGTCTTGTCGATCAGGGCAACACCGTCTTAGTTATCGAGCACAACCTCGATGTGGTTAAGACGGTCGATCATCTGATCGACATGGGGCCAGAGGGCGGCACCGGTGGCGGTCGGGTTCTCGCCGAGGGAACACCGGAGCATCTCGCGACCGTGCCCGAGAGTCATACCGGACGATTTCTCGCCAAACTGCTCTCGAGCGGAAAGTAGCACTGCCTAGGCGGCGTTTATAAACACCTCCACACGGCCGATGGGATCGATGTGCAAGGTGAGACACCGAGGTTGAACGAAGAGGGCCGAATTTATGAAGCGCCCTCGCCGGCGTTACCGCAATAGGGGTGACATCGAGGTTGTTCGTCGGTGGAATCGGTATTGAGTTTCCAGCGATGGTGGTGGCAGCCGCATTGTTGATCTGGTGGACCGACCGAGCAATTCAGCAGGATCTCGATCGATCAGGTCTCGCGGTAGGGGCGAATCCTGCTGCCGTCGATGGTG
>CAZBTI010000021.1:22894-36430 GCA_964494395.1 uncultured Acidimicrobiales bacterium
GATCTCGATCGATCAGGTCTCGCGGTAGGGGCGAATCCTGCTGCCGTCGATGGTGAGTGCGAGGACCTGATCGTCGGCCATCAAGCGGTCGTCGACGAGGTGCAAGATTTGCTCGGCTAACGCTTCATCGAGACTCTCGACAAAGTTTGCAGCCAACGTGCCCCAGCCGTTCTGAATCGAAACGGTGATCGCCCCAATCAAACCGGGCGCAACCCATACGCCCCACGAGCGGCGAGACGGGTCGCCGATCGGGAGAGGGTCGGGCAAGTTGCCGATTGTGTCGGTGAGTGCACTCACCGATGCGGCGACGTTTTCGCGTGCCACTCGTAAACGAATTGGAGGAGCGTCTTCTGGGAGTGGACTGTGCTCGACATAGCTGTGCCACGGGGCGCTGTAGTCGCCTCCTGCTGAAGTGACGAGCGCCATCATTGCGCTTTGAGAAGTTGTGTCGTGGATACGCCAGTCGTGATCTTCGAAGTCGCCCGAGGCTAGAGCGGCATGCAGCTTGTAGCTAGCTGGACGGCGCTTCACGAAGGTGGTGACGCCGGCTCGTTCCTCGGGCGTCGTGGCCTGTTCCGCGGCGTCGAGAAGGGCGTCGGAGCGGATAACCTCGACCTCGAGCCCAGTCGGGTGCGTGCGGAGCAAGCTGTTCGTCGTGTAGTCAGCTCCCGAGCGAAGGTGCGCATCGACGACGTCGGCGACGAGGTGATGGTCGACCAACGGCGAGTCGACGGTCACGCGCACGAGGTGCTCGGCAGGGTAGTCGGCAATCACTTCTACAAAGCGTCCGAGCATGTCCTCGGATGGGCCCTTGACCGCACTCGCACCGTTTGCGGTCGCGATCTCTTCGATCTCCTGATCGTCGGCGAGATCGGAGATCGCAACAACGACTGGACCCTCACCGTACGGTGCGAGGCGCGTGAGCGCTGTTGACAGCACTGTTCCATCTCCGAATGGGAGTAGATGGTTTTGGCGACGGTCGGTGCCGGCCTTTGCTGCTTCGACAACGAGCAGAATGCTCATCTCGATCCTCCTGTAGTGACGGACTTGATACGACCGAGACAGTAGCCGGTTATCTTTGTCGTGTGGTTGAACGTCCAGCGTCAGGTTCTATCCCAGATACGCCCGGCTCCTATCAGTTCCGTGACGGCGACGGTCGGGTGATCTATGTAGGGAAGGCAAAGAACCTCCGCGCTCGACTCAGTAATTACTTCCAGAAAAACCTGCCGGTGCGCACCGCCACGATGGTACGGGCGGCCGAATCGGTCGAGTGGATTCAAGTAGACAACGAACTCGAAGCGCTGATGCTCGAGTACTCGCTCATCAAAGAGCACCGCCCCCGCTTCAACATTCGTTTGGTCGACGATAAGAGCTACCCGTTCTTGGCGGTCACCGAATCTGACGAAT
Source organism: uncultured Acidimicrobiales bacterium (assembly GCA_964494395.1). Classification (GTDB taxonomy): domain Bacteria; phylum Actinomycetota; class Acidimicrobiia; order Acidimicrobiales; family SHLQ01; genus SHLQ01. The sequence goes on from CAZBTI010000021.1 coordinate 24,302, forward strand.
TCCCGCGAGCGATGGTCGTGCGAGGCAAGCGTAAGAAAGGCACCCGCTACTACGGGCCGTTCGGTCACGCCTATGCGATTCGAGAAACTCTCGACCTTCTGCTTCGCACCTTCCCGATTCGAACGTGTTCGGACAACAAGCTCGAACGGCACGCGAAGCTCGGCCGGCCCTGTCTGCTGTTTCACATCGAGAAGTGCTCGGGGCCGTGCGTCGGAGAGATCAGCAACGAAGACTACGACAAGCTCGTAGCTGATCTAATCGCGTTTTTGGACGGCGAGACCGATGCAGTCGTTGAAGACCTCGAGCGCCGCATGCGTGAAGCAGCCGACGACTACGAGTTCGAGTTCGCTGCTCGACTACGCGACCAGCTGGGGTCGGTCCACAAGGCAATAGAGAAACAACAGATGGTCGGGACAAGGGCCGACGACTTCGACGTCATTGGTATTCATGGCGATGAACTCGAAACAGCCGTGCAGATCTTTCTCGTTCGGCGCGGCCGCGTCGTGGGGCGCCGCGGCTTCATCATCGATCGAGTCGAGGACCTCGACGATGGTGAATTGATCGATCGCATCCTCGAAGGGGTCTACTCAGAAGAGCCAGCCATGGGCTACCCCAAACAGGTGCTCGTGCCTTCACCCTCGAGCGACCCCGAGCTGTACTCGGCGTGGATGGGGGAGTTGCGTGGGTCGGCGGTCAGCGTACGAGTACCCCAGCGCGGCGATAAGCGGGCCATGCTCGAGACGGTGACGCGCAACGCGTCGGAGGCGTTCACCCGACACCGCCTCAAGCGAGCGTCCGATCACAACAGCCGTGCAAAGGCGCTCAACGAACTGCAAGAGCATTTGGGTCTGCCGGAATCGCCGCTCCGGATCGAGGCCTACGACATGAGCCACATTCAAGGGACTGACTATGTCGGCTCGATGGTGGTGGTCGAGGACGGGCTGGCGAAGAAGTCTGACTATCGACGATTCAAGATTAAGACCGTCGACGGAAACAACGATTTCGCCGCGATGGCCGAGGTTCTCGAGCGACGTCTAACGAACTATCTAGCCGACAGAGAAAAGCCGGTAGAGGAACGTGGCCGGTTTGCGTACCCACCGAACCTCATCGTCGTCGACGGTGGCAAAGGTCAGCTGTCGGCTTCATATGAAGTACTTGAGGCTCTGGGCCTTGAGGAGGAGATTCCGATCGTCGCCCTCGCAAAGCAGTTCGAAGAGGTCTTCGTGCCGGGTCGATCAGAGCCGATCCGAATACCGCGCCAGTCCGAAGCGCTCTATCTGCTGCAGCGGCTCCGTGATGAGTCGCATCGCTTCGCAATCACCTATCACCGTCAACTCCGAAACAAGAGGATGACTAAATCTGTGCTGGACGACATCCCCGGCCTTGGCCCGGCGCGAAAAGCCCGCTTGGTGAAGGAACTCGGCAGTGTGAAGGCAGTGAAGGCAGCGACCGAGGAAGAGCTCGTGCAACTCTCTTGGTTGCCCGATGCTGTAGCAAAACAGGTTTGGCACCACCTTCATTCATCCCAGCGCTAGTCTCAAAGCCGATGAGTAACCAATGGGGTGGCCCGGGCTGGTGGTATGCCAGCGATGGTAAGTGGTATCCGCCCCACGGCGAGGCCGCTACTGCGTTCGATCTTGACGACCGCGTCCTCGAAACGGTGGCGAGCGGCTCCGGTCAAAGGCTCTCCAGCGAAGAGGTCGATTTGTTGCCTGGCGCAATGGACGTTGCCCCAACAGATGCTGCACTCAGGAATGAATCTCGAGGTGGGCGCGTCGGTGCCACCGAAATCCCCCCAATTGATCTCGACGACAATGTTCGAGAAATCAATCTCGATGATCTCGATCTCGATGCGCTCGACCAGGAATCTCGTCTCTTCTCTGGATCTTCGGTCGAAGCACCCCCTCGCTCACCGTGGACCGACATCGATCGCCCGGCCAGCGTCACTCGGACAACGGTTGGTCCAACGGTTCGTCCTCGCCACGAGGACGACGATCTCGCTACGACGAGTTCTCCTGACAGCGATCGTGTCGACTTCCCATCTGCTGAACCTGGAGATCCAGTCTTCGGCACCGGGACGCGACCTGTCCGTCGTGAGAGCGCACTCTTTGCGGTAGCGGTCGCACTGGCGGCAGTGACCGGCATCCTCGGGGCTCTGTGGCTGCGCGAGCGTTCTGCGGTCGTCGATCTGCGGACCGAGGTCGAAACAACACGGCAACTCGGTGGTCCCAACGAGACGATTGAAGAACTCGAACGCCAGAACAACACCTTGCGTATTCAGAACGCGCAGCTCGAACAGCAACTGATCGACATGAGCGCGCTCGTTCTAGAACTGCCCGAAGGGCGGGTTACCGAGATTGATGTGCCAATCGATCCGCTCTTTGCCGATGAGGAGAACGGCCGCCTTATCGCCGTTGACGCCGACGGTGGTTATGTGGTGTTCGGAGACGGTGCGGACAATGCAATCACCGATTCGGGCCGTGTCGACGCGACGCCGACGGGCCTCTTTGCGGCGACGGCGAAGGCTTGGGTGAGTACCGAGGCAGGAATGGTTCAGATTCTGGCGCTCACGCCGAATGCTGATGTTCAAGAAGATGTCACCTTTGGACCGGTCGAGTTTCTCGCTCCCGATTCGCGCGGCTACTGGACCTACGACGAGGCGAATAGTCAGGTCGTTCGGCTTCGCAAGGCCGACGGCAGAGTTACCGATGAGGTGCAGGTGCCGGTCGGAATTGCTGACCTCACCATCGGTGCCGGTTCGGTTTGGGCGCTCGGCGACGACGGACTCGTCTATCGAATCAACACCGCTGATCTCACGCTTCAGCCCATCGACGCCGGGGACGATCTCGTGAGTATCAGCGCAGCTCCCGATGCGCTTTGGACGCTCTCTGCGAGCGACGGTTCGCTTCGTCGAATCGATCCGGTCACCGGAGAAGTGCTCGTCACGGTTCCGGTTGGACGTGACCCGATCGACGCAACGTTCGCCGGTTCTTCTGTCTGGGTTGCCCTTCGTTCTGGATCTTCGCTGATCGAGGTCGACACGCGTACTAGCGCAGTCGTGAGTCGGACCGAACTCGCCGGCGAGCCTTCGGCGCTCTTCCAAGGTGAGACCGGCGTGTACGTCACCACGGCAGGAAACGGAGCGCCTCTCGTGCGCATCGATTCGTTGATCCCGACGGTCGATCCTGACGCTGATGAGGTGGCTACGGTCGAGGGCGCTCTCGAAGATGGCGCGGCTGAAGATAGCGCTGCCGAGGCTAGCGACGGCTCGTGAGTGGCAACCCAGATGGCTTCGGGCTCGCCGAAGAGGACGCTGGGGATCTTTGGGAAACACATTCTGATTGGTGGCAGGCAGAGTTCACCAATGGGGTAGATCCCGAGTACGCCGAGCAAATCTTGCCGCTCGCCCAGCAGCTCATGGACGGGTACGAGAGCGTGCTCGATTTGGGGTGTGGCGAAGGACAGATCGCTCGACTGCTCGCGGCGACCGATTCGGCTCGTCGGGTCATCGGCGTAGATCCCACGCACGCGCAGATCTCTGCGGCCATCGAGCGCGGAGGAGGCCCGGCCTTCGGCGTTGCTGGTGCTTCGGCGCTACCGCACCCGAACGCATCGTTCGACGGCGTTCTTGCGTCCTTGGTGTTCGAGCACATCGATCCGCTAGAGCCCGCCGTTGCTGAGGTAGCCCGCGTCCTGCGCCCGGGTGGCCGGTTCGCCTTCTTTCTCAACCATCCGCTCTTGCAAACCCCCGGGAGCGGTTGGATCGACGACCACATGATGGATCCGCCCGATCAGTACTGGAGGGTTGGTCCGTACCTCGTCGAGTCGGCCAACGTGGAAGAGGTGCAAAAGGATGTCTTCATTCCGTTCGTTCATCGACCGCTCAGCCGGTACGTGAACGCGCTCGCTGCCCATGGCTTGGTGATCCAAGAGATGCACGAACCTTCGCCTCCAGAGGGCTTCCGGGAGAAGTCGCCATATTTCGAAGCGGCTGCACACATTCCGAGATTGCTCGTGCTGGTGTGTGAGCGCGTCCCGTCAGTCCCGTAGGTTCGTACTGTGAGTGAGTTTCTTGTAATCACCGGCAACTCTGGCGCTGGCCGGTCACATGCCGCCAATGTCTTGGAAGATCTTGGTTGGTTCGTTATCGACAATCTGCCGCCAGCGCTCATTTCCAAGGTCGGCGAGCTGGCCGAAGCTCCGGGTTCGAGCATCTCCAACGTCGCGCTTGCGGTGCCAGCTGGTGCCGATGTCGAAGATCTACTCGAAGCGATCGCAGAGATTCGAAAGTCTGGATCGCGCGTCCGGATTCTCTTTCTCGAAGCCTCGACAGCGCGACTCGTGCAACGTTACGAGTCGACCCGTCGACCGCATCCCTTTGGGGACATGGGCTTGACCGAGGCTATCGACGGCGAGCGAGAAGAGTTGGAGGCGGTCAAGGCTGAGTGCGATGTATCGATCGACACTTCGGACCTCAATGTGCATCAACTCCGGGCACGACTCGTCGAACTGTTCGGGACCGATTCGCCTGGTGGCGAGATGCAAACCAAGCTCGTATCCTTCGGGTACAAGCACGGCCTCCCACTCGATGTCGACATTGTTCTCGACTGCCGCTTTTTGTCGAATCCTCACTGGGTTGAGGAACTTCGCCCGCTCACCGGAGTCGATCCGGCCGTCCGGGAGTACGTCGTTGGCCAGGCGCTCACCGCCACTTTCCTCGAACGTATCGAGCGGTTGTTGGCGCTGGTGATGCCCGCCTATGTCACCGAAGGCAAGAGCTATCTGACGATCGCGTTCGGTTGTACCGGTGGGCAGCATCGGTCTGTCGCTATGGCCGAAGAGGTGGGTGAGGTGCTCACACGGTTGGGGCACAAGCCCACGATCCAGCACCGCGACATCGAGCGAGCATCGACCTCGGGTTAGCCGAGACCGATGGCACTATCTCTAACTGCGATAGCTGCCATTGCCGATGAATAGTATTGGTATGTCAGAAACCGTTAAGTAAGCGAGCGTGCACAAGTACGCTGCGCTAGACAGATATTAGAGAATCTGTGAAAGGACTCCCCAGAAAATGACAGTTCGCGTAGCAATCAACGGCTTCGGCCGAATCGGCCGAAACTACCTCCGCGCCGCAAAGGCGACCGGAGCCGATATCGAGTTCGTCGCCATCAATGACCTCGGCGACATTCACACCATGGCGATGCTTCTAACCAACGACAGTGTGCACGGTCGGTACCCCGAGAAGGTATCGGCTGGGGCGAAGGAACTTCGCGTCGGTAGCGACCGCATCAAAGTGTTCTCCGAGCGCAACCCAGGCGACCTGCCGTGGGGTGACCTCAACATCGACGTCGTCATCGAGTCGACCGGCGTCTTCAACTCCAAGGATGCAGCCAGTGCGCACATCGGCGCTGGTGCAAAGAAAGTCATTATCTCGGCGCCTGCAACCTGTGACGCAACCTTCGTTCTCGGCGTGAACGACGACACCTACAACCCCGACACTCAACATGTCATCTCGAACGCTTCGTGCACGACGAACTGCTTCGCTCCAATGGTGAAGGTTCTCGACGACGCATTCGGCGTCGTCGAAGGCCTGATGACCACCGCACACGGCTACACCGGCGACCAGTCGCTCGTCGACGGGCCGCACAGGGACCCGCGTCGTGCCCGCGCTGCTGCTATCAACATCATTCCGACCACCACCGGTGCTGCTCGTGCAACCGGCCAGGTCATGAAGAAGATGGCTGGCAAGCTCGACGGATACGCGCTTCGCGTGCCGATCCCAGACGGTTCACTCACCGACTTCACCGCCGTGCTCAAGAAGCCAGCCACGCGCGAACAGGTCAACGATGCGTTCAAGGCCGCTGCATCGAAGGGCTCTCTCAAGGGCATCCTTGCGTACAGCGAAGAGCCGCTCGTCTCCTCCGACATCGTTGGCCGTCCAGAGTCGACCATCTTTGACTCAGGGCTCACCATGTCGATGGGAACCCTTGTGAAGATCGCTGGCTGGTACGACAACGAGGTGGGTTACTCAACCCGTCTGGTCGAACTGACCGGGATCGTCGGAAGCCGTAAGTCGAAGAAGAAGCCAGCCAAGAAGAAGGCTGCAAAGAAGACGGTAGCGAAGAAGGCCACCGCCAAGAAGAAGGCGACGGCGAAGACGGTTGCCAAGAAGGCCCCTGCCAAGAAGAAGGCCCCGGCGAAGAAGAAGGCAGCAGCAAAGAAGTGAGCGTTCCTCAGCTTGAGGATCTCGGCGACGTCGCGGGCAAGAACGTTCTTGTCCGTACGGATTTCAATGTTCCGCTCATAGACGGCGAGATCACCGACGACCTTCGCATTCGGGCTGCACTACCGACTCTTCGGTGGCTGCTCGATCATGGAGCGACGGTCACGGCGATGAGCCACCTCGGTCGCCCGAAGGGTGAACCGAATCCGGAATACAGCGTAGAGCCCGTCCGGGCGCGGCTCGATGAGTTGCTCCCTGGTGTGAAGTTGCTCGAGAACCTCCGGTTCGATCCGGGAGAAACCGGGAATGATCCGGCGTTTGTTGCGAAGTTGATCGCGGGCCAGGATCTCTACGTGAACGATGCGTTCGGCGCGTCGCACCGCGAGCACGCCTCAATCGTTGGTCCACCTCAACACCTGCCTTCGGCCGCTGGCCGTCTGTTGTCCAAAGAGGTAGAGATCTTGATGGGTGTGCGCGACAGTGCCCGCAAGCCGTTCGTTGCCATCATGGGTGGTTCGAAGGTGAGCGACAAAGTGGCGATCATCGAGTGCTTGCTCCCTCGCGTTGACAAGTTGTTGGTCGGTGGTGGAATGGCGTTCACGTTCTTCGCAGCAATGGGTAACCCAGTGGGCTGTTCGTTGCTTGAAGAGTCCATGATCGACTACGCGAAGAAACTGCTGGACGGAACCGACAAGATCGTGCTTCCGAGCGATATCACTGCCCTCGGCCCTGGAGGGGAATTGTTCAACCCCGACGCCGGGGGAGAGGTTCGTCAAGTGGGACAGAGCATTCCCGAGGACTGGATGGGCGTCGACATCGGCCCCGGAACCGCCGCAGAGTTCACCGACATCATCTCGGAGGCACAGACCGTGCTTTGGAATGGTCCAGTCGGTGTCTTTGAGGATCCTCGCTTTGAGGCGGGCACAAAGCAACTCGCACACGCTGTTGCCGAGGGCTCTGGATTCAGTTGCGTGGGTGGTGGCGATAGTGCCGCCGCTGCCAAGCAATTCGGCGTGGCCGATCAGATGGATCACGTCTCGACCGGTGGCGGTGCCGCTCTCGAATTGCTCGAGAAGGGCGACCTTCCCGGACTCGCCGCACTGCGTAACTAACAAGATCTCAGGAGAAAACATATGGCACGTAAGCCGCTCATCAGTGGTAACTGGAAGATGAACCACAACCATTTTGAGGCCATCCAAATGGTGCAGAAATTGACCTATGCACTGACCAAGGACGACATCGAAGCTGTCGATGTGTCCATCCACCCGCCGTTCACCAACCTGCGTTCCGTGCAGACGGTGCTCGAGGCCGACAAGGTGCCGGTCGCGCTCGGCGCGCAGAACTGCCATTGGGAAGAAAGCGGTGCGTTCACCGGCGAGATCTCGCCATCGATGCTCGAGAAGCTTCGAGTGTCGATCGTGATCTGCGGTCACAGCGAACGCCGGCAGATGTTCGGCGAAACCAACGAGCACGTGAACCTCAAGGTGAAGGCCATTCTCGGAGCTGGGATGATGCCGATCATGGCGTTGGGCGAGACGCTTGAACAGCGCGAGGCGGGCGAGGTGGAAGGCCACGTTACTCAGCAGGTCACCGAAGGCTTGGCCGGCGTCAAGGCCGAACAGGTAGCCGGCATGGTCCTTGCCTACGAGCCCATCTGGGCGATCGGCACGGGCATGACTGCAACGGCTCAAGACGCTCAGGACGTGTGCAAGCTGGTACGCGATACGGTCGGCGATCTCTACGACGCCGCCACGGCTGATTCGGTACGAATCCAATACGGCGGTTCGGTTAAGAAAGAGACGGCACCCGAGCTCATGAGTCAACCCGACATCGACGGTGCGCTGGTCGGCGGCGCATCGCTGTCGCCAGAAGACTTTGCCGCCTGCGTGCAATACCGATTGGGCTGAGTTTTAGCTCAGAATCCTGCAAACAAGAAGTCTCAAAAGACTGGAGGGCTGCCGCTCCGCTGCGGTTGCGCTCGGCTAAACTCTGATTAAGTAGGTGCCGCTCGTCAGCGGCCAACTTCACTAGGAAGCACTGGTTTCATTCGATGTTCTGGGTAGTTCTCGTTATTCATGTATTGCTGAGCTTCGGCCTCATCTTCCTCGTCCTTCTCCATAGCGGTAAGGGCGGCGGTATGTCCGACATGTTCGGTGGCGGCCTTGGTGCAACCTCGGCTGGCTCGACGGTGGTCGAACAGAACCTCAACCGCATCACCATCCTTGTGGCGTCGGCGTTCAGCTTTACGACGGTGTCATTGGCGCTGTTGTTTCCTTTCGGCTGACCCGCAAAGTCCCCGTAGGTTCAGCTCTCCAGACCTAAAGACCGTGCCTCTACCGCCGATGGGCGGGTGTGTCTCGTAACTTGCGCCCCTGGCCGCGCACTCTTCTTTCGATCACTTGGCCGGTTTGGCTAATCGCCGCACTCGCCATTGTCGCGGCGTCGTGTTCGGGTAGTGACGAACAAGCCCAGCTCGTCGATCCCGAAGCAGCCGCCGATGAGGTGGCTGAGGACTCGACGAATGGGATTGATGCCGACGATTCGAATCCGACCGCTCCGCCTGCGACCGAACCGGACAGCCTGGCTTTTGGTGACGCTCCGCAAACCCTTCGAGTCAGCGTGGAGAGTCTCGCTGCAGTCGCGCCGAGCGAACTGGACGAAACCAACGTTGTGCAGGTCTTAGTAACCGATCTTCTCACCGATGGGCTCACCCGGCGGAACCCCGCTGACGGATCGATCGAACCGGCAATCGCCGAATCGTGGACGACGAGTGAAGACGGCCTTTTATGGACATTTCAGCTCGGCGATGCCGCGTTTAGCAATGGTGAAACGATCGACGCGGACGATGTTGTTTCGAGCCTGACCACCCTTGCGGCCCAAGGGCTGAACTCGGTGAGCGCACTGAACCTTTGGCCGGTACTTGGATGGGCTGAGGCTGGCGAGGTCGCGAGTTCGAGCCCGCTCGCGCAGATTCAGGTAGCTGGCATCACCGCAGTCGGCGACGACTTGGTCGAGTTTTCCCTTTCCGAACCGTTCGCTCCTCTAGACGAGGTTCTTGCCGGAGTCAGCTTTGGTATCGCTCCTGCTGATGCCCCGGCGGGGGTTGTGAGTTCCGCAGTGGACTTCACCGTTGACGAAGAGTGGACTGACGGCGTTCGCGTTGTCGGCGAACAGGGCGACGGCGAAATCTCGACGATCGAGATCTTGGTCGATCCAGACTTCACGATGTTCGAGGCAGGCGAGAGCGATCTTGCGATCGGTAACGTCGACGCAGATCGCCTTCCGGAGGGTGCAACCCAGACCGACGTTGAGCGTGCGGCGACCTCCTACTTTGCGATGAACACCGCGATTGCTCCGTTCGATGATCCACAGATTCGTCAAGCTGTCGTACATGCAGTCGATTCCGACGTGTTGCTCGTTGGCCAGCTCGAAGGCGTCGTCCCGATGCGGAGTTTCATCCCTGAACAGATTCCTGGTGGAGTTGTCGATGCCTGCGGTGACGCTTGCCAGTTCGACGTCGAGCGCGCCTCCACGCTCGTCGAGGCTTCGCCCAGCAGCGACACCGAAATCACCATCGACTTCTTCGACGATGGTTCGCCGGGTAACACCGATGGACAAGTCGCCTCCGCTCTTGCGCAATCACTCGTCGACGTTGGCCTGAGCGCCTCCGCTGTGGGCCACACTGCCGAGGAGTTCGCTGCTGGAATCATTGCAGGCGAGTTTGGCATCTTCCGCTTTGGTTCAGTTTCGACCACACTCTCGGCGGAGAGCCTCATTGGATTGCAGTTTCACACCGATGGCCGAGACAACATCACGTCGACCTCGATCCCACGGGTCGATGAACTGATCGATGAAGCACGAACGACGCTCGATGCAGATGAGCGTGCCGCGCTTTATGCCTCAGCGGAACAGCTCTTGTTCGCCGAGGCCGCTGTCTTGCCGCTGATGGAGTTCCGTCAACCGCTGGCGTTCAGCGAGAACCTCGCGGCGGCAGGACTCGAACCCGACGGGTCGCTAAATCTGTCGCAGATCGAATTCGATAGCGATGGCACCCAGGGGCTCATTCCACAAGGGGAGTAGGTATTGACTCAGCCCTAGAGAGCTTCGTCAAACTCTCCAAGGCGAATGCCACTTGGGGCTAAGCCCGATGGCCAAAGTCCCGCTGGTACGTCTGCCAGCCAAGCTCTTGGTAGGTGCGGTTGGTTGTCGGGTAATCGAACGACACCTCTCGTTCGGCACGAAGCATTTGGATATCCGTCTCGTCGATCCCGCAGGCAAGTTCGGGTAGGTCGACACCGAACACTCGAGCGGCGTTACCGCCGAAGATCTTGGCCTTCATCTCGTCGGTGAGTGCGGGGTAGCCGAACTGCTCTTGGAACTCTTCGGAGATCTGGAAGGCCCGGAACAGTTGGATCTGATCCTGCGGGTTGCCGTACCAGAGTGAATCGGTTCCCCAGAGGATGTTGTCCTCGCCCAAGTGAACGAGCAGCTTGCCGAGCAAGTGCGCTGCTTCGTTCGGACTCGCCATCACGTTGCGCCACGTCGACCCGAGTTCGGCATACACGTTGCTCGGACTGCCCGAGTCGAGGACCGAGGTGATGAGGCGGTTCACGCCCACATCGGCGTCGGGGCTGTACGGGCCCTCCGTGATCGAGTTCTCGTATCCCGAGTGGTACACCAAGATGTCGACATCGGGATGGTTGACCGCAGCAGGCCCCACATCGACTGGGGAGGCTGCGGCGGCGTTCCCAGAGAGGCCCTTATGGACGGCCACGATCGGCACACCAACCTCTTGGACCTTCTCGAAGTATGCGTTGCCGGTGTCGTCATCGAGTCGCCACGCGGGGCCGCCGTTGTGGGTGTAGGTCTTGAACGCGTTGATGTTGAAGTTCGCTGCTACCTCTTCGATCACGTCGATGCCGCGTGAAGTGGGGAACGACTCACCCTGCATGAGCACTCGCTCCGAACAGCCGAAGCGGCCTGCGGTATCGACGGCCCGTTGCATGACCGTGTTGGAAAGGGCTCCGTTGCCGAATGGAATTGCGGACAGCATCACCATGGTGGTTTCGCTATCGACGAAGATCGCTTCGAAGAAGTGGTCGATGCCGTAACAATCACCCGGTACCGCCTCACCACAGTTCGACTGGGGGAAGCCGGGGTTTCCCGGCGCGTCGTCGGGATATTCGAGGAGGTGCCCTTGGATGTCGAAGATGAACTCGCCCTCAGGAGCGGCCAAGGCCTCGGTTGCGGCGTCTTCGTCCATCGTCTCTTCGGTTTCGTCAATGGCCTCTGTGGCTGTACTTGATGATGCAGACGCGGGGGAGCTCGACGTTGTGGTCGTCGACGAAGACGACGTTGTCGTATTGAACTCGCCGCCCGTCTGACCCTCGTCGGAGCTACACGCTGCCAGGACTGCCATCATCGTGGCCATACCCGCTGACGACTGGAGAAACTGTCGTCGGCTGAGGCCGAGTCGCCGTGAGCGGACGTCGGCGACGCGGTTGGTTTCGGCAATGGTCCGTCGAACGATCTTCGATGCGGGGGAGGGGAGGTATTCGCCGTTCGAGCACGGTTCGAGTTTGAGCGGTAGGCCGGGTTCGGCGGGGTCGGGGCGAGCCATGCATACGACAATGCCATAAGAGTTCCAAGGAACTGTGAGGGAGAGCTGAGAGCTTTCGAAAAGGGCGACTGGGTCCACGCTCAGGCTCTTGTCAGGAAGGATCCTGAGGTTTGACCCCATGCAAAGCGCGATGGGTCGCTGGTGGCAGCGGTTAGGCGTTGACCTTGCCTTGTCGGCGGCTGCTCACCCGCACGACGGCAACGCCGAGCAGTACGAGTAGTGCGCCACCGAGAGACGTCGAGACACTCGCCAGACCCGTAAACGCAAGAGGCGGTGGGTCTGGTTC
>CAZBTI010000022.1:0-1585 GCA_964494395.1 uncultured Acidimicrobiales bacterium
TTTGACGAGCCGCTTAACCGAGCGACGGCGGTAGAGCTCCCTGCCTCGTTAGTCTTGGGTGAATGACGGGCGTCGTGAAACCGAAGAGGAAGCTTGTTCCGGCGCTGACCTCTCCTCAGGTGAACCTGCTGCTCGCCGTTTCGCTGACGACCACGCTGGTCACTGGCATTGCGTCGTGGATGACCGGCACCGAGGTCTCCCGCATCTGGACGGTGCTGCACACCATCTTTGGGTTCATGACGTTGCTGCTCGCCCCAGCAAAGCAACGCACGTCGGTAAAGACGGGCTGGCGACGCAAGAAAGACACCCGTTGGATCTCGGCGATGTTTGGCGTGTTCGTGCTGGCTGCGATCTTCTTTGGGTTCCTCCACTCGAGCGGGCTGTGGTTCGGGGTCGGCAACCGAACCTCGATGTACATCCACCTCGTCGCTGGCTTCTTCTCGATCCCGTTGCTCATCTGGCATGTATGGGCACGGCCGGTCTCGGTGAAACGAATCAGCATGGACCGACGGATGGTGGTCCGCGGCGGGTTGGCCGCGGGAGTGGCGAGCATCATGGTCGGGGTCACCGAGGTGGCCTTTGAGGCGGCAGGGACTGCGGGAGCCGACCGGGCTTTCACCGGGTCGCACGAAGTTGCGTCGGGCAATCCGGCGGAGATGCCGGTGGTGTCGTGGTACAACGACCGCATCCCACGGATCAGCCGCGAGGCGTGGGAACTCTCGATCGACGGACAACTGCAAGACCTCGACGCACTGTGCGCTCGCTCCCAACCGCTCGAAGCCGCCATCGACTGCACGGGCGGCTGGTGGAGCAGCCAAACCTGGGACGTGATCCCGATGAGCGAGCTACTCGATTCGAACGCCCGCAGCTTCCGAGTCACCTCCGAAACCGGCTTCAGCATGCTCTTCGCAATGGAGGACATCGCGAACATCTACCTCGGGGTCGGCTATGACGGCGAGGAGCTGCGGCCGGGGCACGGCGCACCGGTTCGCATCGTGGCGCCCGGGCGACGGGGTCCATGGTGGATCAAGTGGGTTGTGTCGATCGAACCGTCCGACCGCCCGTCGTGGGCCCAGTTTCCGTTTCCTCTCGGCTAACCGGCAGCAACTGCCGATCTCGTATTGGAGGTGACGACGAAGTAGACGCCGACGATGATCAGCACGCCGCCGATCGCCTCGATGAAACCGAGCACTTCGCCTCTGAAGATCCAACCGAAGAACACGCCGAACACCGGGATGAGGTACGCGGTCGAGGCAGCGACGGTCGGCGACGCCCGTTTGACCACCGTCGCCATCAGCGAGAACGTCACAGCATTCGCCGGAATCGCGGCGTACAGCAACGGAATAGCTAGGCCGAGCGAGAAATCGGTGTCAGCAGTCCCTTCGACGATGAGGGCAAACGGGATCAACACGACCGCCGACATGATGAGCTGCACACCGACCAGCATGATCGGCGAGACACGCGAGAAGTCTTTCCACTTCAGATAGACCGTGCCGAACGCCCAGGCGATTGCGCTCAGTACAAGCGTGATGACGCCAACGGCTGTGGTCTCTCCGCCCAGCGATGGGCTCGCCAGCACCGCCGT
>CAZBTI010000022.1:1685-3590 GCA_964494395.1 uncultured Acidimicrobiales bacterium
CGAAGCGTGGCCAGAACCAATAGGAAAGAGCCACCGATAATGGTGCGCATCCCCGCGACGAAGAATGGCGTCGAGTGTTCGAGAGCGAACTTCAGTGCCGAGAAGTTGGCGCCGATGAGCGCGGCGATCAGCAAGACGGTTGCCAGCAACGCTCGCTGGCTCACCAGTAAAAGCCCATCTCAACCGTTCTCACCAACATGTCGAAGACACTACCGAGGTGAGCCAAACCTTAAGCCTCTTACTCACCCTTCAGTCAGCGATCAGTACAGCCTTTCTTTGGCCTCAGGTTCGTCTTCACAACGTCCCGTTCAATGGTGACAACACGACATCGGTTCACGAAAGGAACCCCCCAATGCAGACCAAGAAAATCACCAAGTTCAGCGCAGCTTCCCTCACAGCAATTGCGCTGATGGTTGGCGGAGCCGGCGTTGCCGGAGCGCAAGACGCTGATACGGCGAACACCGACTCCACAGAAGAGTCGACCGAACGTGACGGCAACGGACGTCGCCACGGCAAAAAGGCCATTGTTGCTGAGGTTCTCGACATCACACCTGAGGAACTCGCCGAGCAGCGTGAAGGCGGAGCGACCCTCGCCGACATCGCGGGCGATCAGGTCGACGAGGTCGTCGATGCTCTCGTAGCAAACGCTGAAGAGCGCATTGCCGCCAAGGTCGACGCCGGACGCATCACCCAAGAGCAGGCCGATGCTCGCCTTGAACAGCTCGAAGAGCGCATCACCGAGCGCATCGAAACCGGAGAGCGTGGCGACCGTGAAGGCCGTCGTGATGGCCGCCGTGGAAACCGAGGCGGAAATCGCGGCGCCCAGGCAGGACTCACTCAGTCGTAACGAGATCCCAAACGTTGGCGTTTCTCCCAATCGCCAACAGCTCAAAGAACCGAAGCCAGTGCCCCATCCCCCCAGGGCACTGGCTTCGGCCTTTTTCGGATCAGTGACCGGGGTAGGTCAAGAGGGCGTGAGTTTTGATTCCGAGTGCCTCGATGCGAGCCACACCTCCAAGATCTGGGAGATCGATGATGAAGGCCGCAGCGACGATCTCGGCTTCGGCCAGCCGCAAGAGTTCGATCGCCGCTTCGCCAGTTCCGCCGGTTGCGATGAGATCGTCGACGAGCAGCACACGATCCCCCGCAGCGACCGCATCGGTGTGCATCTCGATCGTGTCGGTGCCGTATTCAAGTTCGTAGTCCTGGGCGAGCGTGGCCGCAGGCAGTTTCCCGGCTTTGCGAATCGGAACAAACCCAGCGCTTAACTCAACAGCCATCGCTCCGCCGATCGTGAATCCACGAGCTTCGATGCCAGCAACGAACGTCACGTCGCTCTCTCGGTACGGGGCGCACAACTGATTCACTGCCTCGCGAAAAGCAGCCGCAGACCCGAGCAATGTAGTGACGTCACGAAAGAGGATTCCCGGCAACGGATAGTCCGGAATCGTCCGTATGTGATCTTCGAGGTTCACGACGCGTCGGCGATGGGTGCGGGCAAGACGAATCGTGCACGGGCATCGTCTGAATCGAGCTCGCCGTTGGGGTACATGCGCTCAAGTAACGGGCTGGGCCACTCGAACATCTCGGGGTTTGCTTCTGCGAACTCTTCCCACGAGGCGTCGGGGGCACCAGCGATGAGCTCGCCCACAGCCACTCCCAATGCGTGGGTGACGGTGGCGTGGTACTTCTCGGGTGCTCCTTCAGCTTCGGTAATGCGCTTGAGATTCTCTTCGAAGAGGCTGATCGCCGGCAGCGTCCCCAGTCGCTTGACCAACGACCAAATCACAAACACGTGTTGGTGATGGCTGAAGTTGCAGTTGTGGATAGTTCGGTCGATGAACTCTTGCAGTACTGGCTCGAGGGTCGACGCTTCTGGAACGGTCATGCGCAGCAACTCGAAGC
>CAZBTI010000022.1:3690-26724 GCA_964494395.1 uncultured Acidimicrobiales bacterium
CCGAGGAAGAGCTGATCACGACATTGTCGAGGACGTCGGCGTCGCCGGTCTTTACGTACCACTCCCATCGAGTGTTGGGGCCTTCAACCCAGGTTTCGGTCTTCTCGGCATAGCAACACATTGTTTCGTCGATCCCGGTGGTCTCGAGTCCGGTCGCAGCAATTCGCTGTTCGGCGTCAGATACCTGTGAGGCCTCTTCGACTTCAACACCCAAATGGTTGAGGGTGCCGCCCGCGCCCTGTCCTTCGAACAGAACCAGTTTCAGCGGCGGGTTCTCGACTTCGAAGTTTGCGTAACCCTCCTTGCGCTTGGCTACTGCAGTGTTGAACATCTTCTCGTAGAAGTCGATCGATGCATCGAGGTCTTCGACGTTGAGGGCGAGTTGTACACGCATGTCGTTTCTCATTTCTGTGCAGTTGTAAGTGTATCGTGGGAGAACATATTGATGATTGTCAATATGTTCTACAACTCACTGTACAAACATATTGAAGTTTGTCAATACGTTCTCTAGACTGATCTCATGTCACAGACCTCCGAACTCTGCTGCGCCCCCCTGTCGGCTAAGCCTCTTAGCGCCGACGAAGCCGGTGAACTCGCTGGCGTACTCAAAGCGCTCGCCGACCCAACGCGCCTGCAACTCGTGAGCCTCATCGCCACCACCGGAGAAGAATGCGCATGCGATCTCCCCGAAGCCGTGGGAAAGTCACAGCCGACCGTGAGTCACCATCTGAAGCTATTGGTCGAAGCCGGAATTCTCCATCGCGAACAACGCGGCAAATGGGCCTGGTTCCAAGTCGACACCGACCGTCTCAATCAGGTCTGCACCATCCTCTGCTAGCCCTGACTACCCCCATGAGCGGGGCCGTTCACACCAGTACGAATGGGCCGATGACTCAGGTGCAGAGCGCATCAGCGCTCCACACTTGACACTGTGAACCGTACCCAAGAGGAATTTCGAGAGCAGTCGGTTGCTGCCCTCGCGCACGCGCTGGTGCGTCGCGTTCCAGAACAGATCGACACCCTCGATGATATTCTCATCGACCGCCAAGTGCTGGTCGAACCGGTTCCAACCAACAAGCCCGCTCGATATCGCGAGCGCCGCCGCTTCCGGCTGTAATTCGCAGCGCGAACCGCTGGTCCTGGCGACGAGTCTCAACTCTTAAAATCTTTACACATTCAGATTCTTGACTTAGTCCAGAATCTGACTAGAGTGCTCGCCATGACGGGATCCGCCGAGCAACTCTTGCGAAGCCACGGAGTACAGGTCACCGCGCAGCGGTTGGCGATCATGGAAGCGGTAGCGCAACGACCGCATGCCACGGCTGATGAACTCGCCGATGACGCAAGAGAAATTATCGGTTCGGTATCCCGCCAGGCGGTCTATGACTCGCTCGCCATGTTGGTGGAGAAAAACCTCCTCCGACGTATTCAGCCGACCGGCTCAGCCGCCCGCTACGAGGACCGCGTTGGGGACAATCATCATCACCTCGTGTGCCGATCATGCAATCTCATGTTCGACATCGACTGTGCTGTTGGCGACACCCCATGCCTCATTGCCGATGACGATCACGGCTTCGTGATCGACGAAGCCGAGGTTGTCTATCGGGGTTACTGCCAGGAATGTCAGAAAGTCTCCGCACCGGCGTGACGCGCGTAGCAATCTCCGTGATAAGCACGGAATCAATCACCTAAACCTAAAACCAACTAGGAGCACGAATGAGTGAGCAAGAGGGCAAGTGCCCAGTAATTCAGCACCAACCTCAAAACTATGTGGGCAGCACTGCCAACAAAGTCTGGTGGCCAAACCAGCTAAATCTGAACATCCTTGATCAGCACTCTGCGCGATCGAACCCAATGGGCGACGACTTTGATTACGCAGAAGCGTTCAAGTCGCTCGACTTGGCTGCGGTAAAGGCCGACCTCACCGCACTCATGACCGATTCGAAGGACTGGTGGCCAGCGGACTACGGACACTACGGACCGTTCTTTGTCCGCATGGCATGGCACTCCGCCGGCACCTACCGCACCCACGACGGTCGCGGTGGAGGCAATACCGGCACGCAGCGTTTCGAACCGCTCAACAGCTGGCCAGACAACGTCAACCTCGATAAGGCTCGCCTGCTCCTTGAACCAATCAAGAAGAAGTACGGCCGTAGCCTCTCGTGGGCCGACCTCTTGATCCTCACCGGAAACGTCGCCATGGAATCGATGGGCTTCAAGACCTTCGGTTTCGCTGGTGGTCGCGAAGACGTATGGGCTCCTGAAGAAGACATCTACTGGGGACCAGAAGACGTCTGGCTCGAAGACGAGCGCTACAGCGGCGACCGTGAACTCATGGAGCCGCTCGGCGCCGTGCAGATGGGCCTCATCTATGTGAACCCAGAAGGTCCCAACGCAAACCCAGATCCAGTCGCATCGGGTCGCGACATCCGTGAAACGTTCCGCCGCATGGCAATGAACGACGAAGAGACCGTCGCCCTCGTCGTAGGCGGACACGCCTTCGGCAAGGCCCACGGCGCCGGGCCAGAAGACATGGTCAACGCCGAGCCTGCAGGCGCACCAATGGAGCAGCAGCTCATGGGCTGGAAGAACGACTTCGAGTCCGGCGTTGCTCAGCACCAAACCGGTTCTGGCTTCGAAGGTGCATGGAACTCCACGCCAACCACGTGGGACAACAACTACCTCGAAACCCTCATGGACAATGACTGGGAGCTCACCGAGAGCCCATCGGGCCACAAGCAATGGCACGCGCCAGCACTTGCCGGCACCGTTCCTGACGCACACGTCGAAGGTGTGTTCCACGCACCGATGATGACCACGGCCGACATGGCCATGAAGATGGATCCGATCTACAACGAGATATCTCAGCGTTTCCGCGACGATCAGTCGTTGCTCGACGACGCGTTTGCACGTGCCTGGTACAAGCTGACGCACCGCGACATGGGGCCTGCTGTTCGTTACCTCGGCGCAGAGGTTCCATCTGAGGAACTCATCTGGCAAGACCCAACTCCAGCAGGCAACGCACTCAGCGACGCCGATGTCGCAACCGTCAAGGCTGCGATCATGGAGTCGGGCCTAAGCATCACCGAGCTCGTCGAAACCGCATGGGCGTCGGCCTCCACATTCCGTGGATCCGACATGCGCGGCGGCGCCAACGGTGCTCGCCTTCGCTTGTCTCCGCAGAACGGTTGGGAAGCAAACAACCCCCAGCAGCTCAGCGGTGTTCTCAGCAAGCTTGAGCAAGTTCAAGGAAGCGTGGGCGTCGATGTATCGATGGCCGACATGATCGTTCTCGGCGGCGCAGCAGCCGTCGAAGCAGCAGCGAAAGCCGGTGGACACACCGTCAACGTTTCGGTTTCGACCGGTCGTGGCGACGCTACCCAAGAACAAACCGACGAAGAGTCTTTCGCATGGCTTGAGCCAAAGTGGGACGGTTTCCGCAACCAACTCGGCAAGGGAACAAGCCATGTCGCCGAGCACCTGCTCGTCGATAAGGCACAGCTCCTCGGCCTGAGCGCACCGCAGATGGCCGTGCTCGTCGGAGGCCTTCGCGTGCTCGGCGTTTCGAACGGTGGTCACGGCGTGCTCACCGGGAACGTCGGAACCCTGTCGAACGACTTCTTCGTGAACCTCATGGACATGAACACCGAGTGGACAGCCGCTGCTGGCCAAGAAGACGTGTTCGAAGGCAAGGACCGAGCATCTGGTGATGTGCTGTGGACCGGTACTCGCAACGATCTCGTGTTCGGTTCGAACTCGATTCTTCGTGCGATCTCCGACGTGTACGCAGCTGACGATGCAGCTGAGAAGTTCGCAAACGACTTCGCAGCCGCTTTCGCTCAGGTGATGGACGCAGACCGCTTCGACATCTAGCAATTCCGCAAAGAGCCCCGTCGGTGCACCAGCGCCGGCGGGGCTTCTTCTGTTTTCTGGCGCTTCGGCGGCTCACCGACACGAATAGGCTGGCGGAATGACATGGTCTAAGGCACTGGTAACCGGAGCGTCGAGCGGCATTGGGTTGGAGATCGTCCGAGAGTTGGGCCGACGGGGAGCCGACGTCGTCCTCGTGGCGCGAGATGTCGACCGGCTCAACGCCATCGCTGCCGACTATCCCGGAGAGGCCGAGGTAATCCCCGCCGACCTCGCCGATGCCGATCAGCTCAGAACGATCGAGGAACGCCTCGAAGTTGGCGACATCGATCTGCTGGTCAATAACGCTGGGTTTGGGTTGAACGGCATGTTCTCCGATCACGAGCGCGACGATGAATCTGGAATGATCCTCGTAAACGTGCTGGCGCTGCACCGTCTCAGCCACGCCGCTGCGGTCACGATGCGCAGCAACGGCCACGGCAGCATTCTCAACGTTGCATCGGTAGCGGCCTTCACCGCAACGGCACGATCGAGCACCTACTCGGCAACCAAAGCCTTCGTTGTTTCGTTCACCGATGCCCTCGCGTCAGAGCTGAAGGACACCGGCGTGACCGCAACCTCGCTATGCCCTGGCCTGACTCGTACCGAGTTCCACGAACGCGGTGACTACGAGATGAATAACTTCCCGGACTTTGCGTGGCAGTCCGCGAAGGAAGTCGCCTTAGCAGGCCTCGATGCCGCAGCTGCAGGAGAGCGACGCCACATCCCAGGGGCCATGAACAAGGTGATGGTCGGAGCGATCAAAACCCTCCCCGAGCCACTCATCCGAGCCGTAGGCGATCGCTTCTTCTAACCCGCGCGTTCGACGACCGTGTAATTGGTCATTGAACTAGCGGCGGGGGTTCGATCAGCCATGTTCCGCTCGGGGTGTCGTAGAAAATCTGATCATCGGACGCGTACAACACCACTCCGTTAGCGAAGGGGTCGGTTGACTCAACGGCAGGAACCGGCACATCCAACACGAACGTCGTGCTATCGAGCGGCGAACTCAGGCTCGCCGAATTCGTCCCCGAGATCGAAAGGGTCGAAGTAGACGACCGAAGCCGGTAGATCGTCTGACCTGTTTCCGATATGGCCGCTACCGCATCAGTCCCGTCGGCAAAAGCGGACGGGTCAAAGGGCCAACTCGCTGGGGTCGACCAATGCTCCCAATCAGAGCCAGTAGTTGACCGGAACAATTCGTATGCCGATCCATCAGAGGCTGCGAGAAAGAACTCGTTGCCCATCTTTTGCAGCTCGATCCATTGGTACTCGGTGGTGTTCTCGTCGTCTCCGAACCGAACCTCGGTCGCGACCGGTGTCCACTCTCGGCCATCATCGGAACGGAGCATCCGCGGCGTCGTTCCAGGGGCCATACCCGGACGCCCCATAAGTGCAAGCAGTCCGTCATCCAACGGTTCGATGTTGACGACGCGTCCGTCAAGCAACACGGGCACGGGGTGAAGAGTGAACGGGTCGAACGGTTCCTCAATTTGCTCGACGGGCGGGGTGGGCACACTGCCCCGCTCCCCCACTTTGGTCAGGGTGGACAGATCGGCGCGGTCGGGAGCCAAGACCACGATGAAGACAACCACGAGACCGGCGAGCACCGCCATGGCGCTCACCGCAGTGCTCGCTATTACCTGCTCACTGGATTTGTGCTCTTCGGATGTTCGATCCGCTGAGGTGCCGCCGGACGCGGGTGAATCGAATTCGATGCGAACGTTGGGTATGCGGTCATCGGCGGCCACACACCATTCTAGCGCTACTAGTAAATGGCGTTCAGGCGAGTCCGGGGAGCAAGGCGACATCTTCCGGGCCACCGGTATCGGTCGTGCCCGGCACATTAAACCATTCCGAACCGAAAGCCGCAGCGAAAATCTCGTCGGGCATGGTGAGGAACATGCTGTCGGGGCCGATCTGGCTCCGGTGGGCAACCATGGACTCACGCTTCTTTTCGATGTGCTCGCCCACGCTGATCCGGTACTTGATATCTGAGGCAGGGGTGCCCATGCTGTCGATGTCGATACGGTCGTCGCTCTCGCCCTCCTCATCGTCGAAGAGGTCGGGCTGGGATTCGAGCATCGCCTGCATCTCGGTGCGGTTCATCGTTGCCTCGTACACGTTGGTCACGCCTGCCTGAGAGGCTGCGGCGAGACCCACCTTGTGCACCATGATGTGATCGGGGTGTCCGTACCCACCGTTCTCGTCGTAGATGGTGAGCACGTCGGCCTCGACCTCGGTCAGAATGTCGGCCAAGCGATTCGTGGCTTCGTCGAGGTCGGCGGTCCAGAACGAACCGGGAGCATCGTTAGTCTCTTCGCCGATCATCCCCGAGTCGTGATAACCCAACCATCGCGGTTCGTCGGCGCCGAGGATCGACGCTGATGCAGCGAGTTCGACCATGCGTCGCTCCCAAAGCTCTTCTCCAGGGTCGAGGACGCCCTCTTGTGGCTCTCCTACTTCGCCCCTCGTGGCGCTCACCAGCACTACTCGATGGCCAGCGGCGGCAGCGGCGGACATCAACCCACCGGTGGAGATTGCTTCGTCATCGGGATGGGCGTGAAAACACACGAGCGTCGACATAGAACTGAGCGTATCGGCCGGTCAGCCGGGCACAGCCAGTCGCCAGGTGGCGGTCCCATCGAACAAGAACACAAACTCGTCGCTCGCATGCAAAAACGATCCGTCCCTCGCGTCGCCGATCAGTAGCTCCTCGGTGGATATCCGCCAGTTGGCGACCTCGAAACTCAGCAATCCACGGTCGTCAGAAGAGATATCGATCGCCGTGAGTCCGTCGAGATCGATGCGGTACAGGCGAGTTCCAGAATTTGAGAGGATGAACTGCGATCGGCCAAACCCAGTGCTCGCTACAAAGTCGGAGGTGAGCAGTGTCCAGCGACCGTTCTGCGTGTCGATCGACCACAGATCGCGATCGACAACGAGGAACAGGTGCGAGCGAACATCGTCGACCGGGAACTCGCCCAGAAATTGAACTGGCGTGCTATCCCCAAAGATGGCTTGCAGCTCGGCTGGCACCCGAATCGCTAACGCCTGGCCCGCTTCAAAGTCGACAAGTACGACGCCGCCGTCGCGTCGATAGAGGCCGCCTGCGGCATCACAACTGGAGACGACACCCAGCGCACCTCGGTCGACTACGGCGACTCGACCATCGGCCAACTGTCCGAACTCTGGAAAGAGGCCCGTTCCAGCGAAAGCGAAGCTTCCCTGGAGATCGTCCGAAACCGACGCCGGGCCGAAGAGGGTGAAGCCGGGCGTGGTGACCTCCGAAGCTTGCGCCACGCACCTCCCAAAGGCCGGGCTGCTGTTATCGAGTTCATCATCACCGGAGGCCAAGTCGATCGCCGATTCGCTGACGATGGAAAAATCGCGGCACTGGCTAATCGTGAAGTCCTCAAGATCTCCGCTGTATGCGCCGCACCTTTCGATGGTCGCCGCGATAGTCGAGTTCACGTCGAGCACCTCGTCGAATCTCAGGATGTCTTCGAGCAGGACCTCGTTGGACGTCTCGATGCTTACGACCGATGAATCGAGGACGGTGATGGGGAGTGCAACACCATCGCCACTGCGGGGTGCGTTCGACGGCTGAGCGGACTGCCAAAAGAAGCCATCTTGTGAGGTCGCAACTTCGAACTGGACGCGCTCGCCATCGATGCTGCCAAAGTCGGCAGCGACGAACCCGATAGCGGCGACACCATCGTCAGCCGAGACGAGTTGACGCCACTGCACGGGCTGAGGGTCGTCAGCGTTGAAGGGCGCGACCTCGATCTCGACCCAATCGAGCCCGTCGACCGATCCGAAAACGGGCGGTTCCTCGGTCGCCACGACGTTCGCCAATGCGAGGAAGCCACCATCGATGTTGACAATGTCGATGAAGGAATCTCCGGTGTCGATCGCAACTGGCTCGATGCGCCCACCTGGTTCGACAGCCTCGAGCAGAAGAGAAAGTTCGGTTTGATCAATCCCTTCTTCGGCGTCGTCGGGGACCGTCGTGGTACTCGTGGCACCGGTCGTCGAAGGAGATGAGTCGCCCGGGGCCGTGGCCGGCGGCGTCTCGCGGACGGTTCCATCGGCCGCTTCATCCCCAGCGGGACGCAAGACAAAGAAGGCAACTCCGAGAACGAGGGCGGCCAAGATACCGAGAGCTCCTAGCCGACGGTTCGGTTGTTCGGGCTTCTCGATTTGGGGCGCGTCGTTCCAAGAACTTGCAGTCTCTACTTCGATCCGCACAGACCGAAGCTCGTCGTGAGCGCTCACCGGCCTCCGGGAAGGGGCACGGGGAGGCGCCACACCGCAACGCTACGCCCACCGGCAAAGAAGACTGCGCTGTCGTCGGCGTAGAGCGCCCGACCACCGTTGAAATCGATGGCGACTTCCTCTTCGAGTTCGATGAGCGATGTGATTTCTGAAACGCTGATCGACCCGTCTTCGGAGCGAGAGAACCTGAAGGTCGTAAACGTGCTGAACCGAGCATCGATCCGGTAGGCCCGATCGCCGCTCTCCGACAGGATGAACTCTGCGCTGCCGCTGGTCGACTCTGGGGATGCGTTGGACGGAATTTGAGTCCAGGTATCGGTTGCGAGATCCAACTGCCAGAGAAACCCTGCAACGACGATCACCAGGCTCGCTTCCTCGTCTCCATCGCCAGGGACCTCACCCAACACCTGTGCGGTTGACGCTTCACCTTCGACAGTTACCGGCACGGCAATGCGGCGAGCGGGAGCGTCTCCGCCGACGATGAGCACGGAAGCTGGGCGAGCGGGGCGAGGGTCGATGACACCCTCACAGGACGCATCCTCTAGCTCGTCTTCGGGCAGCTCGCGTTCGGCGAGCGCAAACTGTCCGGTCGACAACTCAACCGGCAGCGCCGTCAGCCCGCCATCGAGACCCGAAAGGCGTTCGATCGAATCGCCTCCGCCGAAGAGCACGATCTCCAGTGGAGGGAAGAACCCCTGCCCCACCTCGGACAGGCAGGCCACGATCTGAACTGGATCGGCTCCGGAGGTGACCTCATCTTCGGTGATCTGGAACTCTTCGTTGTCGCACGTGCGGACCAGAACGCCATCCTCAACCGCAGCCGACGAACACGCCACCGCCCCGAGAAGATCGATGGTGGTGTGCTCATTGAGGACCTCTGTGAGGCGCTGGTTCCCGACCTGACGCAGGCTCAACACCGAACCACTACGGGTGCCCACCGGGAACAGTCCCGTCTCGTCTCCGGGCGGAACGAATTCTTCGCCCGGCTGCCACCGTGCACCGTCGCTAGACGCGAAGTAACTGACCGCCGACCTCCCGCTGCCGAACGCAAAGTCTTGTGAGGACACGGAAATTCCGGCGTCGGTCTCGTTGAGGAAGAACCAGAAGCGGTCGGCGCCCTGTTCATCGAACGCTTCGTCGGGCGCAATTTCGGCCTCGACCCAATCGATACCATCACTCGAACGGAACAGCGGCAGCTCGCCGTTGGGTACGCCCTCGCCGAGGCCCAACAAGCCGAACTCGGTCAGGATGATCTCGGAGAGGTTGTCGGCCGAGTCGATGCGAACCGGAGTGATGGTCGGCCCGATCAACTCTTCCACCGGTTCGTTATCTTCAGCGTCCTCAGCATCATCGTCTACCGGTGGAATCGTGGTGGTTGGGACTGCACGCTCTGTCCCGTCAGCCGCCTGATCGCCATCTGGCCGGAGGAAGACAACGACCCCGACGAGAACGACCACAAGGAGTAGTCCGAGCGCGATCAGTCCGGTCGGCGGACCGGAGGACGAGGGGTCAACGTCAGGAGCGTCGGGAGCTCCCTTGCCGGCACCATCAACAACGATCCGGACCGACGCGAGGTCGTCGTCAGCGTTCATTCGCCCGACACCGGTGGAGTCTCGATCGCCCACGTTTGATCGCCATTAGAGATGAATAGTAACTCGTCGTCGGCATAGAGCGGGTCGGTGAAGTTGACGCCAGAACCGGGACCTTCGGTCAGCGAGATCGGCATGGTCGTCTCGATGACCTGTAGCTCGCCGTCGACGCCAGCAATGAAGTCAAAGGTGAGGAGCAGGCTGTCGGCAATGGCGTAGGCCCGCGTGCCAGATTCTGAGAGCACGACCTGCTGATCGAATCCATCGGATCGTGGCAGGCTGAGCGAGGTCAGTTCATTCGACCATGCACCAGTGTCGAGGTTGAGCGCCGAAAGCGCCTCGCCTAGCTGGACTACCAGCTCTCGTTCTTCCCCCACGTTCACCTCGCCAACGATGCTCAACGTCTGTTCAGGACTGAGCGTCGTCGTCTCGCCTGGGAACGTAAATCGCTCACTCGGAAGGTCGAAGCGTTGTAGCTCATTGGATATTTTGTCGGCCACGAGGATCGCTGGCCCTTCGGGAGCGAGAGGCAGGAAATCCTCGCAGGGCCCTTGCTCGTCGATGAACGGATTGCCCCAGTCGACCATCGCGATAGCGCCATCAGCAAGGTCCGACGGAAACGTAAAGATGTTGATCGGTCCGTAGCTTGCGAATTCTCCATCAAGGTCTTGTCGCACGAGTTGGAAGGCACTTCCACCGGAGACCAACCCAACTATTTCGATGCAAGCCAACACGTCATTGGCGACAAGCTCCGGTCTGATCACGCTCGCATCGACCACTGCAACCTGCTCCCCGGTGCAATCAAAGACATCGAACATACGGGGCTGACTGTCGCCGAAGACTTGTGGCGCAATCTCGCAGACGCCGTTCTCGGGAATTTCGAGCGTGGTGTGTTCTATGAAGAAGGCTTCGATGACCGGGTCTAGACCAAGACTCGCACCAAAGATTGCACTCGACGACGCGTTGGTTGCAAAGAATGAAGGGGCTGTATCCCCGGAGAGAACAAGCTCGACCCATTCACCTCCATCGTCTGACACATAGGCCGTCATTTCGGGGATGACCTGATCGATGAAGTCGACCTGAGTGAGCAGGAACCCTTCTTCGAAAGCCAACAAATTGAACCAGTTGGCCTCGGTGAAATTTGGCCCATCTGGAGTCACGACCGTCGACTCGAGATCGAACCAGTCTTGCCCGTCGAACGATCGCAAGACACGAGGAGTCGGTGCGGTTTGGTCCCCAGCCAAACCTAAGTAGCCCACACCCGCGGGGACGATTTGAAGGATGCCAGAACCCGAATCGACCAAGATCGGGATCACTTCGTTCAACTCCGCCTCCTCGGCTTCCTCCTCTACCTCGACGCCGCCTGAGTCTGCCGCTTCCTCAGGGGCGACGGTAGAGGTCGGCACCGAACGCTCGGTTCCATCAGCCGCCTCATCGCTCCCCGGCCGCAGCGCAACAACTGCGGCTACGACGGCAGCTACCGTCAACGCAGCAAGCACCAGCACGAACTTCGAGCCGCCACCCGACGACCCGGCAACCTCGGGCGCATCCGGCCCTGCAAAAGCAGCACCGTCGACCTCGACGCGTACCGAGGACAGTTCGTCGTCCACACCGCTCATTCGACCAGCTCCGGGATGGTGAGGAGCCAGTCGGTATCGCCAGAGAAGTCGCGGTAGAAGACGACATCGTCGGTGGCAGTGGTTACCCGACCTGGGCCCAAACCGGTGTCACCTTCGACATCGAGCAACAACATTGCTTCCCCGACCGAAAGTGATCCGTTTGTTTCCAAAGCAAGATCGACCACCGTCAGAGCACGAGGTGCGCTCGTGGCCCCACCGACTTCAAATCGATAGGCCCGATCTCCCGACGTTGACAGCGAAAAGACCGAAGCCCGTTCGCCCCTCTCAACCGGTGGGGAATCGATCAGCTCGGTCCATGTCTCGGTCTCTACATCGAGCGCCCACAACTCATTGTCGATACCCACGATCACCCGACTCGATACGCCATCTTCAGACTCAAGTTCGCCGAGTACCTGTGTGAGGAAACCGAACTGGATCACGTCGATCGCATCGGGAAGAGGGATCCTGCGAACACTCAGATTGTCGACGTCCATGATGAGCACCGATGGAACCCGCGCTGGCTCGAGGTCGGCGATTCCGTCACACACGGCGATTCGCGCTTCGAGTGAGGCCGTGAATTCGGGGCTGCCAAGCAGCGTGTCGCCAATATCGATCGTCCCGATCATCCCCCGACTAAGCGTGGTGGTACCGATCAAGCCAAAGGCCACCTCAGATCCAGCGAAAGACTCCACATCTCCGCTGGTCTGATCAACTCGCAGCGACTGCGTCGTCCGGACCAACCGTTCGCCCAACACGCTGATACAGCCCAGGACTTGTTCGACCGGAAATTCAGATTCGACGTCGGGGGCACTGAGTCGCACGAGCTCGTTATCGCAGGTCTGGATGGAAATCCCATTTCCCACGCCGACGAAAGACCCGCACAACGGCGTGTCGTCGAGGCCAAGGTTTGTGTGGGTGTTGAGCACCTCAGCCAGGACGAGATCGCCCAACTCTTCGGAGTACACCGTGAATCCGACGACATCGACTGTTCGCACGAAGAGGTCGGCAGACCCGGCTGGTGCCTGTTCGATATTGCGAAGTCGCCAACTCCCAGATTGGAGAGAGCTGTACACCACGGTCTGGCGAGGCTGCTCGGCATCGCTACCGGTAACTTGGGCTCGCACCGAGAAACCGTCATCTTCTCGAGTCAAATCAAACCAAAAGACGCTGTCGGCTTGGGCATCGTCGAGAAACGAATCTGCCAAGACGGTCTCGACCTCAAACCAATCGAGACCATCGACAGATCGCAAGATCGGCGGAAGGATGTCGCCGCGTTCGCCAAGAGCAACGAACCCTACGTCGGCCTCAAGGACTTCGGACAGTAGACCGTCGTTGTCGACGAGTTGTGCGGACACCGTCGGAGCATCGGGGTCGATCGGCTCGGCGATCGCAGGCGTGTCGAGCGCAAACAGTTGCTCTCCGTCGGCGAACCAGATGGTCTCATCGTTGGCGAAGAGCACTTTGCCAACGCCGTTAAGGCGACCGCCTCCTCCGAAGATTTCACCACCGCCGAGGGTGACCATGGTCGACTGCACACGCGTGACCCCGTCGACAGAGAAGTCGAGATCGTGCGCGGTGATTGCCTCCTCGCTCAGCCCGTAGATTCGATTGCCCGATTCTGAGATCACGTGCAAGCTCTCAGAGCTCTCTCGATCGCTGCCGCCGAGTAGGGCCCACTGCCCGGTCTGCACATCGTGCAACCAAAGATCGTCCGGTCCACCCACTTCGACGACGAGGAGACGGCGCCCATCGTCAGCCGTAACCGGACCGATCACCCGAGCCGACTCCAGCAAGTCATCCTCGATCTGTTCGGGAAGTTCGATGCGCTCGACCTCGAACGTATCGGGTTCCGTGTAGATGACTGCCGCGCGCTGTTCCTCAGGTAGGTCGATGACACCATCGCAGACCGCACTGCCGGTGAAGCGTTCTCGACCCAGATCCACAAAAGCGGTTGGCCTACCCGTCGGGACGATGTCGCCAACGGTTACTCGAGCCATGGGGTCGGCGAGACGGCCTGATTCGCCACTGTTTCGATCGGTGAGCGTCCACGCGACAGTCCTCGTGAACGGCCCGAGATCGTCTACGGCGATGGCACAATCGAAAACCTCTTCGGGAGAAGCATCAGAAGTGATGTCCAGATCGGAAACACCGGTGGGGGCCAGCCCAGACACGCAACCAAAGACCGCGAGACTGCCGCGTCCCTCATCGTCGACGAAAGAGCCATCTACTACACACACTCCGTCAGCGGGAACCTCGAAGTTCGTGTGCTCCTCCAGTACCTCGGACAGACGTTGGTTTCCGACGATCTCAAGACCCAACACGGCGTCGTCTAAGACCACCAACGGAATCGATGACGCCTCCGATCCGCCGGATTGCCCAAAGGCCTCCACGCGCTCCCAGTTGAGTCCGTCGTTCGACAAGAACAGATCGTTCAATCGAGTGTCCGGGTCGAGTCCACTGAGAATCAGACCCGAGTCGAGACGATGGAGCTCACCCCAGAGGTACTCCTGATCGAGCGGTTCGCCGTTTGCTGTTACCGCGGTCTCCGCCAGTTCCCAGTCGAACCCTGAGTCCGACGTGAAGATCTGCGGAGTAGCAGAGGCACCCACTTCAGGGGCGATGAAGAACCCGGTAGCCGATACCTGCGCTTCGGCGCCGACCGGTAGACCAATGAACCCATCATCAGTCGCCTCGATCCAACCGAAATCCGCGTCGATCGAGTCGGGTGCCAGCTCGCGGGAAACAGCGGACACTGCGTTGACCACTTGGATCGCCGATGCCTCATCGGCGATCACCAACTCTGGAGCTTCCTCGAGCACCGTCGTGGTGGTTGTGGTTGGCACGGATCGCTCGGAACCATCGGCTGCTTCATCACCCGATGGGCGCAACGCGAGAACCGTAACGACGACAGCAAACGCTGCGACTGCCGCAAGACCGAGTACCCACTTCGACCCACCGCTCGAAGATTGACTCGAAACCTCGGGTGCGTCGGGACTTCCATGCGAGCCGTCATCGTCGAACTCGACGCGCACGGAGGAGAGATCGTCGTCTTTACTCATCTCACCGAGCCCGAACAGGGGGCAGAAGAGTCCACAAGACTGCACCATCGCTCAGGAACACGATGTCGTCTTCGCCATAGAGAATGCCACCGCTGAACTCGAGCGTGCCTGCATTTTCGAGGTTGATCGGACTCGTTTGTTCGCTGATGCTCAGCGCCCCGCCGGCGGGATCTTCGGCGATATCGATCACCGTGAAGCGGCCTTCGCTGATCGAATACACGCGGGTGCCAGACTCAGACGCAACCACCGAAGTGTTGAACCCGGCCAGATCGAAAACCGTCTCCGACAATGGGCCCATCCACTCGCCGGTCGTCACATCGAGCGTCCACAGGCGACCGTCGTAGATGGTGAGCAGTGCAGATTCGCCATCGGCGGTCGTGAACTCGCCGAGTGGTTGTACGAAGAACGAGGGGAGATCGCCCGAGACTGTTTCGGGGTACGGCCACCGACGCACCTCGTCAGTCGTTGCATCGACCACGACCATGCCGGGTTCGGTGACCTCGGGCAGAGTGATGAGCTCAGCACAGCTTTCGAGTTCAGAACTGATCGTTACGCCAGCATCGGGCAACACGACACTCCCACTGGGCAGACCTGCGGGTAGAGAGATCGGTTGAACGTCGAATAGAGCAATACGTTCACTGTCATCCTCGAGATCCCGGCGAACAAAGCTTGGCGAACGGCCAAATGAGTTGTTGAAACCGCTCAAGCACAACAGGGCATCAGCAGCGGCGACATCGGCGACAAACCCGCTTTGACCGATCGTGGCGATGAGTTCACCAGAGCACGAGACGAGATCAAAGGTGAGCTCACTCTGGTCTGCGCTGGCACCAACGAGACTACAGACACCATCGTCGGGAACAATGACCGAGGTGTAATCGGTCAAGAACTCGGCGAGTAACACGTTGCCAAGGAACTCAAAGCTGAATGCCGAACCGGAGGAGAAGGCCACGGGCAAGCCCGCTGCGGTGATCGATGATGAGCCGAAGCCCTCGAGGCGCTCCCAACTCGACCCATCGACCGAAGTGAACACAGCACCGGCGGGACGGCCGTCTTCAACGACCGGTGCGGCGGTGAGAACGAACTGCGAGTCGGTCATATTCAGGGCGAACCAGTCGAACTCTTCTTCGTTCGGCGCACCCAATGACGTAACGGTCGTGTTGGTCTCGAACCAGTCTTCGGCATCGACCGAACGGAAGATACGTGGAGTCGCACCAACATCCGCGGTAAGCGCTACAAAGCCGCGGTCGTCGCGGAGAATTTGAACTGCACGTCGACCGTCGATCAACACGGGCGTCGGCACCAGTGCATCACCGGACGCCGATGGCGTAGACCCGACACCTGCATCTTCGTCGGCAGTCGCCGCATCCTCTTCGGTGGTCGGGGTTGTCTCGCGATCGCTGCCATCCGCGGCGGTGTCACCATCGGGCCGGAGCGCCAGCACGACCGCCCCGATTACGCCAACGATCAACACTGCGAGAGCCATGACCCAAATCGGCGGTCGGCCGCCGCCATCTTCGATGACGGCAGGGGCAGTCTGGGACGCGCCAGTGCCCGCTTCGACCTCGACTCGCACGGTATGTAGATGGTCATCACGAGCGCCCACGCAGCACCAAACCTCCCGCTCTATTGTGGACCACCGTTGGCCTCATGAACGGACGCGGTTACTCGACTTCCCGTGCAAGCGGTAAGGACCACGCCGTGAAGTTTCGTTCAGTGATAACAAGGTCGTCGCTCGCGAATGCAACGTCTGCGATCGAGATCAAGAAGGTGACCCCGCTCGCAAGCGGCGCGCCGGTCAGCACTGCCGTTGGTTGGCCCTCCTCGTCGAGTCCGATCTCGATCACATTCAACATGTTGCGGGTATAGAAGTAGAGACGGCGGCCGGACTCGATCGCACCGATCCGTGGCGCGGACTTCGTGGCGAGTTGCATCGAAGAGTGAATTGAGTCGGTCCATTCTCCCGTCTCCAGATTGAGAAGGCGGATGCCCTCATCCCAAAGCGTGATCAGGTGCGTCTCGTCGTCGACGAGCCGCGCTTCCCCGATGATGCCTCGAAAGTTCACCTCGCGGGGTGCGGTCGATGGGCCGACCATAACCCATCGGCCCACCTCGGTCCCCCCGTCATCGGTGATCACGACAGCAGGCGCCCGTTGCGCTGGAAGGTCGACCACCCCGTTGCAGTCGCGGGAATTGCCAGGCCACACGACGCCTCTATCCCCGAGCACCACACTGCCGTCTCGTAGTCGAACAGGATCCTGCCAAAGCGCCACGTCCAACACCATTCGCTCGTCGGTATCGAAGCCCCCATACAAAAACCCTGGCTGCTGGCCAATAGCCGATCCATCGAAGGCCGCGACGCACGCGAGCACTCGCTCGGCTGAGAGCGCAGAAGCGATCGTTTCGCTAGTCACACGCTGATCCAGAGTCGGGCCGGCACAACTCCGAATATCAAACTCGGTAGCTACGTCGCTGCTCTCGAAGCCACAAACGCCACCGGGTGGAGGTTCGATCCTGGTGTGGGTGGAGAGAAGTTCGGAGTAGAAGCTCACAACCTCTTGCGGTTCGGTATCGGCGTAGAACCCGTCCTCATCCACGAGCAGCAAGTTCATCGTGTCATCAAGTTCAAAAGTTGCATGCTCGTCCCATTCGACGCCATCTCTGGAAGTAAGCACCAGCCGCTCATCTGACGGGTTGACATCACCAACGAGCACGAGCCCAGACTCAGATGACTCGAGAACCAGCCAGAAAATATCTCCCCGATCCAAGTCATCGTCGAAGTTGATCGTGATGTCGACCTCGTCCCAATCCACACCGTTCGGCGAAAAGAAAACGATCGGTTCAGGAGCCGGGAACCCATCGATCGCGATAAACCCGTCGTCGACGGCGGTGATGCCGGTAACGAACGGATCGCCGTTCAATAACCGCCGGGGCTGTAGACCAGACTCGGGCACGAGAAGCGCTGGAGGAGAATCGTCCTGCACGCGCCCACCGAAGGAGCCGACCAACAGCAACGCGAGCACGATCGTCAGCACACCCGCTCCACCACCGATCAGCCAGCGAGGGACGCTTCGCGACGGCGCCTGGACTGGCGGAGCCACCGGACCGGCCACTGGTTCGCCCGGTTCGAGAATCGTCGGAGATCCCGAATGGTTGTCCACGTTCCCAGTTAATCAGTTCTGTCGCTAACGAACGCGAGCGGTGCCGACGCCGCCGAAGTCTTCGATGAATTCGGGTGGCTGCTGGATTCGATCCACAGGCGGCTCAAGTCGCCAAAGCTGGCCGGCGCTATCGGTGATGAAGAGGACGCCGTTGTCTGCATAGTTGACCTCGACGAGATCGAAGGATTGGGTCTGGAAGTTGTCTGGAGCATCGAGGGTTGCCGCTGCGGTCAGTACGCCGAGAGTTCCATCGAGCCGCTCCGCCAGCTGGAGGATTCGCAAACCCTGGTTGGTGGGTTGGTACAACCGATCACCGACGTTCGAAAGGGTGATGGAGCCAAAGAGCAGAGGGGATTGATCAGTAGTCTCCTCGCCGAAGGCCGGATCGTAGAGCAGGCTCCATTCGCTCGACGAGATGTTGAGCGACCACAAATGATCGCCACGGGTGATGAGGAGGTACGCTCCGCCAGAGTACGGCACCGTTTCGCCAAGGATTTCTACGCCGCTGATGGATCCGGGGCCGTTGCCGTTGTCGAGCTCGAACGGCAACGGGACGATGTGTTCCCCGCCGTCGGTGTCGAGAATGACAACCGCCGGGCCACGCGGCTCCTCGAGATCGATAAACCGAGCGCAGTCTTCGGCCTCAACGACGCCCACATCGATGAAGGCGAGCTCAGTAGGCTCGTTCTCGGCAAACCCCTCCCGCCCCAAGAGGACCGGGAGATCAGTGGGTGTCCATCGGCTCAACTCACCACCGAACGGTACAAGAGTCGTTCTATCGAGGCTCGTCTCGGCGAAACCTGCAGCGGGCCCGGTCTGGCGAGTACTGAGATCGGCAATGCAGTCGAGGACCAGCTCGGCTGACCATTGAGCGTCGACGTTGCTGGCATCGACCAGCACGCTCTCGCGATTGGAACACGAGAACAGTTCGAACTGACGGTCCTCACTCGGTGTTCGAAAGGCACCACATAATCCAACGTCAGGAACAGCAATGTCGGTGAAATTCCTCAACACCTCACCAATTGTTTGCTCGCCAAAGCCGAGGCCGATGAGCGAGCCATTGCGAATAGCAAAGGGGCGGTTAACAAAGCTGATTCTGGAGCCGATCGGTCCGTTCGGTTCAGCGATCGTCCAGTCGACAGCGTTCGTCGAAAGCGCAACGCTGGAGCGAAAGCCGTCGGCTTCGGTGTCGACAGAAATGAGGGCGTTACCGCCGTTGGTCAAAAAGAGCTCTACCGGCAAGTTCGGGTCGGGTGCCTCACCCGAAGCTGTCAGGACCGTCGCATCGAGCTCGTTCCAAACCACGCCGTCAAGCGAACGAAGCAGCCGCGGGTTTCCAGGCGACTGCGCGCTCGCCATTGCCAACCACCCATCTGGGGTGCCGATGATCTGCCCGAACGCGATCTCGACATCTGCCTCGACCGGTGTGAGAGGTTCCTCAAGCTCGAAAGGTGGTGACGCCAGCGGGATCACAGGGATGGACTCAGCCAACCCCTGGGTCTCGCCGTCCTCACCGTCATCGCCAGCCCCTGGTTCTCCTCCATTCGATTCAGGAACACTGGTCGTCGGCGCCGCACGATCAGTGCCGTCGGCAGCTTCATCACCGTCGGGTGAGAGCAAAAAGAGCACTGCACCAACTGCCGCCACCAGCAGTACGACGAGAGCAATAGGCCAACGCGATGGACCGCCAGCTGGACCGCCAACATTGGGCACGTGAAGGGTCGGTTCGGGCGCGCCATCGACTTCGATCCGCACCGACTGAAGCTCGTCGTCCCTTGCCACGATTCCATTGTGGTGCCGCCTGGTAAGAATTGGCTCGCCTAGCCGACCTCTGCGTCTACATTGATGCGCCAGAGTCGTCCGTTGATCCCGTGAAAGAACACAACCGAATCGTCTGCGTAAACGATCTCTGCGTCGTTGAGGTCGCCCAGAGGGAGGTCGACCTCGCCCACCTGATCATCCTCGCTAAATTCGATGAGCCACTGGGCTTGGTCAAAGGTGCGATCGCCGGCACTGGCGAGCCGCCACACCGCCAGTCCGTCGTTGTTGAGCCGGTAGGCGCGTTGACCAGTGACTGAGACGGCGTTCGATCCGCCGGTGTTGGACTCGGGCTGGGAAAGGCGAAAGGGCTCTGGGCCGAGCGTCGACCACACCACTGGGTCGATGTTGAGAGTCGCAAGCGATTGGTCAACTTCGACGAGCAAGTGCGGAGGCGTCGCGGTGCCAACTTCTCCAAGCACAGCAGCGTCGCCGAAACCTACGAACGGTTCGGGGAGATCGGCCCGCTGCTCGACCCCGGTCGCGAGGTCGATGACGATCACCGCTGGCGGTCGGTCCGGTGGAGGGTCGATCAGGCCCTCACATGACCCATTGAAGCGAAACCCCTCGTCCACGAATGCCACGCGCCTGCCGCTGAGCGGTACGACTTCACTCGCGAGGTTCCACGTTGAGTCCGTTGCTCCGAGACGGGTGGGGCCGTTGCCGTCGGCATCGACCACCCACAACGACACTCCCCTATTGAAGGAGCGAGGAAAACCTGTGCTGCTCGAGGCAAGGTCGAGTGCACACGAGATCACATCACCAACTGGCGCCGGTCCAACGGCAGTCGACTCGCCCAAACGCGCTCTGCCCGCGCTATCACACAAGAGAACTTCCAGCCCGGGAGAAGCTGTTGGTGAAATAAGGAGCGCGCACACACGTCCGTCCCCGATGTCGATGTTGGAGTGTTCCGAGATGAGCTCGTCGATCGGTTGCACCTCCCCATCGGCTGCTCCGATCACGGTGTTCTCAAAGGCGAGGAACGGGTTTGCGTTCGTCGCGCGGAGATCGTTCAAGCCCAAGCGGGTCCACGTCGTGGCGTCGCCCGACACGAAGACCTGACTTGTCGATGTGAGGACGAAGCCGCCTTGTGCTTCTCGCAATCTTCTCCAGAAAAGATCACCGATATCCACGGAACCAAGGCCCTGAAATCGCGAGTCGATCGGGTCCCAATCGACACCGTTGTTCGAGGAGTAGATCGGCCCGTCACCGTCGCGGATTTGTGTCAACCCGAGGAATCCATCGCCGGTTCTGACCACGTCTAGACCGAACGGAGCATCGGTCGACGCCAACAGATCACCAGTCTCGTCGAACGCTTCACCTAGCGGTTCTTCCTCGACCGAACGGCTTTCCACAACCGGTTCGTCTGGCACCGTCGCCGTTGGAGCCAGGCGTTCCGTGCCATCGGCAGCCTCATTTGACTCCGGCGAGAGGACGACGAGCGCTGCACCGACGGCGACCATGAGGACCATCACCAGCAGGATCAGCCATCGGGAGGCGTTGCGTTCGGGGTCGCCGAGGTCAGGAACCGCGACGGTCGGGTCGGACGCGCCATCGACTTCCACCCGCACTGAGCGAAGTTGGTCCTCTGACATGCTCTAAGTGTGACGCGTCTAGTGGGCCGCGTCGCCCTCGCCGACTCTTACCAGCACCTCGTCGAGTGGCTTGCGAGCAAGGTCCGGCACCTGAACCCCGGGCAATGGATAGCCAACGGGAAAGAGCACGAAGGGTCGTTCGTTCTCCGGTCGTCCGAGCACGTTCGAGAGAAACGTCATCGGCGATGGCGTGTGCGTGAGCGTGGCGAGGCCCATGGTTTGGAGCGATGCAATGAACAGCCCAGCGGCGATGCCGCAGCTCTCCTTCACGTAGTAGTTCTTGCGACGCTCGCCGTCGGCTCGTTGTTCGTAGCGCTGCTCGAAGAGCACCACGATCCACGGAGCTACTTCGAGAAACTCCTTATGCCAGTCCGTGCCCATCGGCGCGAGCGCCTCTTGCCACTCCTCATTCATGCGCATGTCGAGATAGTTCGTGCGCTCCTCTTCCTCAGCGGCTTCGCGAATGGCCGACTTCACCGCTGGATCATTGGTTGCGGCGAAGGTCCAAGGTTGTTTGTGTGCACCGGAAGGGGCTGTCGACGCTGTCGCCACTGCCTGCTCGATCAGGGCAGCTTCGACCGGTTCATCAGAGAACATCCGAATCGAACGACGGGCCTCCATCAGGTCGTGAAAACCTGCGCCTCGTTCGGCCGCGACCCCCGAGGCTATGCGTTCGGAACTGTAGGGAACGAACGGATGCTCGGCGGCGAGTTCAGCAGATGGATACTCGTGTTCGTAGAGCGATTCGGACATGTTCCGACACTACCCACCGCTGAGTTGGCGCAGGAACCGGTGCACAGCACTAGAGTGCGGAAACAGTAACTATTTCTCTGCAAAGGACTCCCTATGTTCAACGTTGTGGCCTCACTCGCCAACCGACTTCCAGCCCCTGCTGTCAGCGCTCACTGCGACGGACCGTGTGGCGTCTACGATCCAGCGTCGGCCCGTATCGCTGGCGAAGCTGTCCTCTCGATGGCAAAGAAGCTCACCGACGCAGGCCCTGCGACCACGCTTGAGGCGCAGAACACCCAGTCTCGCTACATCGCCATCAAGGAACAGCAGGCGCAGCTCGCAAAAGACGACCTCCTCGTGCTTTGGACCGACTACTTCAAACCACCACACCTCGAGGCATACCCTGACCTTCACACCACCTTCTGGAACGCAACGAAGCTTTGCTCAGAAGCAAAGGTGAATGCCAGTGTCGAGGTCGCAGAGAAGCTCATGGCAGCGATCGAAGAGATCCACAACATCTTCTGGGCCACCAAGGGCCGTGACGTTGCTTGGGTAACCGCCGGCTAATTCACCGATGTTCAACCGTGAACGCAACGAACGATAGAAACGAGCGCTCGATGAAACATCGGGCGCTCGTTTCCCGTTTTGGCGCAGCGAAGAATCTGGCGAACTCACCGTGATTCGCCAAGCCAGCTCCTCGGACATGGTCGCCTGGGTACTTCGGCGCCGACGACGCCTTCGTGTGGAAGGTCCGTCGATGGAGCCCACCCTCTCCGCTGGCGATGTGGTGTTCGTCGATCAGAACGCATACGCCTCGCGCCGGCCAAATGACGGCGATGTCGTAGTGGCAACTCACCCACAAAAGCCCTCGATAGAAATCGTGAAACGAGTCGAGTTCACCGATGAAACGGGTGTGTATCTCGTCAGCGACAACCAAGACGCAACCGATGTCGCTGATTCTCGACGTTTTGGAATGATCCCGTTCGACCTGCTCATCGGACAGGTGACTGCAGCCGCTCCGACCCTCAAATGAGGCACACTGATTTAGTGCACCCCCGATCGTTACCTCTTGGACTCGCCGCGATTGCGCTGACGCTGTCGGCGTGTGGTGTGTTTACCGAAACGACCGAGAGAGCTGGCGAGGTGGATAACGAACGGGTCCAGGACGACGTCGAAGAGATCGAGTCCGAACCGAACGAAGATTTCCCGATCGGCACTCGCGAAGAAGACACTGTCGAGGAAGACCCTGTCGAGGAAAGCACTCCCGACGGAAGCAC
>CAZBTI010000022.1:26824-28156 GCA_964494395.1 uncultured Acidimicrobiales bacterium
AAGCACTCCCGACGGAAGCACAGAGCAGCTCGATGAGATCATCGACGATGTCGAGGCCAGCGAAGAAGAACCCGTAGAGCTTCTGCCAGCGCCGGAGATAACGCTTCGAGAGATCGACGGCGCGACACCTGAAGTCATCGAGCACATTGCCAATGTCGAAGCGTTCTGGACCGAAGTCGCAGTCGAACTCGACTTCGAATACGTAGAAGTCGACGTCGACCGCTTGTTTCCTCGCAGCACTATTGGAGATGACGGCGAGGACACCTGCTCGTTCCGGCGCATCGTTGAACCACTCGACGCCGACGTTGCCGAGTTCAACGCCTACGTCGCTCCGTGCAGCGAGGGCATCACCGTGGTGTGGGACGACATCTTGCTCGAAACCGACCTTGAAGAACGCTTCCCTGGAGTCGGCATGGCCATGCTCATCTCCCATGAATGGGGTCACGTGGTGCAGCTCGAACGCCAACAGGTCAACCAGAGCGACATCGTTGCCGAGCAACAGGCCGACTGTTACTCCGGCGCCTATGCGGCCTGGGCAGAAGATCGGGGCATCGAACCGTTCACCTCCGATCAAGCTCTCGACTTCGCCATCATCTCAACCCTTGAAACGCGTGACGCTGTCGGCTCGCGTCCCGAAGCGTTTGGCGCTCATGGCAACGGATTCGATCGAGTGCGAGCCACTCAAGATGGATACGACCGCGGCGTCACCTTCTGCGCCGGATACGACGTCACCCCACCGCCGGTCACCCAAACCGGTTTCACTACCGCACGAGATCGACAGAACGAAGGCAACCTCTCCTTCGACGATGCCTTCGAACTGCTCGTGCCAGCCGTGGTCGACTACTACGAGTCTCTCAGCTCCGAGTCGCTCGAAGAGTTCGTCGACGAACCCGACGAACGGATCCTGCGCAATCTGCACGCGACGATTGGCGACCTTTCGGTCGGAACCGAGTACGCGCTCCGCTATGGAGCTGCACTTCAGGAAGCCAACGGCGACGCAATCGCAGGGGTTGGCCCTGCGCTGCAACGGGCATGCCTCGCTGGCAGCTTCCTGAACGACGCAAGACTGAACGGAATCGAGGTCGAAGTACCAAGCATCAACGACCCCACCGAACTCGAGCTAACCACGCTCACGCTCTCACCCGGCGACCTCGACGAAGCAATCACCACGCTTACCAGCTCGGACGAATTGCTCTCGAACCCCGGAGTCGTCTTCGAGATGGTCGCCGCCCTGCGGGTTGGAACGCTCGACGGCATCGACGCCTGCGCCCTCGCCTAATCGCTTCGAACGTCCTGCGGACGAGCGAGCAAGTCGAGCCGTTCAGCATCGAG
>CAZBTI010000022.1:28256-36065 GCA_964494395.1 uncultured Acidimicrobiales bacterium
TGTGCCGAGTCTCCCGATTAACAATGTCCTTGTGGATCTCGCCAATCGACCCCTCGTGATGACGAGCGAGCGCATGGGTCTCGCGAGCTCGCACCAACGCCATCTGCAACCGCTGATACCGCGCATCACTCGACTCGGACATGACCCCAGAATACGTTTGGCTTTCGGCTAGAGGGAATCGGCCTAGGCCGTAGAGTGACAACATGAAGATCGCTGTCGTTCAACACGAGATCGTTTGGGAAACGCCCCAAGCAAATTTCGAAGTGATAGCTCCTCAGATCGCCGAAGCGGCGGCCGGCGGAGCCGAGCTCATCACGTTGACCGAGACCTTCTCGTGGGGCTTCACGTTGAACACCGATCGTGCATGGGAGGCGCCCGATGGCCCGTC
Organism: uncultured Acidimicrobiales bacterium; assembly: GCA_964494395.1. Taxonomy (GTDB): domain Bacteria; phylum Actinomycetota; class Acidimicrobiia; order Acidimicrobiales; family SHLQ01; genus SHLQ01. The sequence goes on from CAZBTI010000022.1 coordinate 28,645, forward strand.
GACCACGTTTCTTCTCGAACAGGCCGCTGCGACCGGAGCGTGGGTCGTCGGTTCGATTCCGATTCGCGACGCCGACGACGACGAGCTCCCCAACAACCGGATGACCTTCGCATCGCCCACCGGTGAGCTGGTCACGTACGACAAGCTCCATCCCTTCACGTTCAGCGGCGAGGACAAGAGCTACCGGGCCGGAGCCGAGTCCAAGACCATCACGATCAATGGTCTCCGGATTAGCCCCTTCATTTGCTTCGACCTGCGGTTCGCCGACGACTTCTGGGCGCTCGCCAAGGACACCGACTGCTACCTCGTCATTGCGAACTGGCCAGCGAGCAGACGCAACCATTGGCGGACATTGCTCGCCGCTCGAGCCATCGAGAATCAGGCGTGGGTTATCGGTGCAAACCGATTTGGAGAAGACCCGAACGTCACCTACTGCGGGGACTCGATGGTGATCGACCCGTTCGGGGAGATCGTGGCGGACTCCGGTGATAACGCCGGGAGCACCATCTTGACCGCAGAGGTCACCGCCGAGCGCGTCGCAGAAGTTCGAAAAGACTTCCCGTTCCTCGCCGATCGCAAGTAGCCGGACACAGCCAAACCGGACCTAGATAGGTTTATGGTCCGCGCGCGCGGAAATCGCGACAAGTATTCTTTGTTGGTCATGCCCGCAGCAGAAACTGTCGCGTCTCAGGAGCACCTGTTCGCCTCGTCCACCCCGTGGGGTCACCGGCCTCACCTCGATGGTCTCCGCGCCTTCGCGGTCTACGCGGTGGTGCTCTTCCACGCGGGCTTTGGTTGGGCCGAGGGTGGCTTCATCGGCGTCGACCTGTTCTTCCTCCTGTCCGGATACCTCGTTACAAACGTCCTCCTTTCAGACCTCGCCGGACACGGCACGCTACGTCTGGGACGCTTCTACGCTCGCCGGGCACGGCGCCTCATCCCTGCGGCGACCGTCCTCATCGTGTCTGTTGCTGCGCTCTCACTGCTCGTGCTGCCCTCGCTCAACAGGTCGACCATCATCGGCGATGCTCAGGCGGCCTCGCTGTGGTACGCCAACTGGCATTTCATCTGGGAGGCGCAGGACTACTTTGCGTCAGAGGCCGGCGAGAGCCCCTTCCTGCACTTCTGGTCGCTCGCTATCGAGGAACAGTTCTACCTCGTGTTTCCGCTCGTGATGCTCGGGCTGTGGAGGTTGCGCCCGCGCCTCTCCACCCTCGTCGGAGGTGTTGCCGTCGCATTCTCGCTCAGCCTGATCTCCCAGATCGTCCTCGCAGCGAACGACACGAACCGCGCCTACTTCGGAACCGACGCTCGTATCTACCAGATCCTTCTCGGGTCGCTCCTGGCGATGGCCTTCTGGAAGTGGAACGTGGCCGGTTCGGCGAGTCGACGTCCAGCCATGCAAGGCGTTGCCGAGGTCGTGGGCTGGTTGTCGATCGGCGCCTTCGTCGTATTCAGCACCAACGCGATCGACCTCTCGGTTTCGGCCCGCGGGTTCGTGGCCGCAGCACTCTCCCTGTCGATCGTCTGCAGCCTCGAGGTCTCGGGCAAGTCCTCGGTCGTTCAGACCCTGTCGGCTCGACCACTGCAATACCTCGGTCAGATCTCCTATGGCACCTACCTCTGGCACTGGCCACTCTTTGTCTTGGCTCACTCGGTCTTGGAAGTAGAGCCGCTGGCGGCAGTGGTCATTTCCGGCGTCGGCGGTACCGCCATTGCCGCCCTCAGCGCCGACCTGATCGAAAAGCCCATCCGGACAACAACGCGACTGGAGATGCGGCCGCTCCTCGTCATCGGCACCGGTGTGGCCGCAGCTGTGGTGGGAGGCCTCATCGTGGCGCCAACGTTGCTTGGCCTCGACAGTCGCCCGGTTATCCCTCCAGCGCTCGCAAGCGTCGCTGTCCAAGGTCAGGTTGAGGAGGCCAACGTCGCCGTCCCCGATCTGGACTGGGAAGCGCTGTCCAACGACCGTGCCGAAGTCCCACCGTGTGAAGAAGCCGATGGTTCAGATTGCTTCGTGTCGCAAGGGAGCAACGGAACGATCCTGCTCATCGGCGACAGCCACGTGCGCATGCTTCTCCCCGCCATCGAAGCCATCGCTGAAGAACGTGACATGTCTGTCGCCATCGACTGGGCGGGCGGATGCACCTGGCAAGACGGACTGCGGGTGGGCGAGGCCCCGGCATTCGCTGGCTGCAACGAACGACGGGCCCTCACGTACTCCTCTCGTGTCGACGCTATCGACCCCGACTTCGTGCTTCTCGCAGGCCGAGTCCGTCCCGTGTGGGACTTCTACACAAACAACGAAGAGCTGGCAGATCTCGGCCCGGTCGAGCTCTTCTCGACAACGACCACTGAAACGCTGGAGTGGTTGACCGACCGCCAGCCGACGCTGATCGTCGAACCCATTCCGACGATGAGCAACGACCCGCTGTCGTGTCTGTCGGCAGCGCAGTTCGAACATGAGTGCGTCGTCGAGTCGATTCCCGACGACCTCGAAGACCAGATCACCCGGCGGGTCGCCGCTGAGTTCGGCGCCCTTACCGTCGATGTCGACGAGCTGTCCTGCCCCGGCCAGCAGCAATGTCAGCCCTTCATCGACGACATCGTCGTGCGCCGCGACCGGCATCACTTCACTACGAGTTACGCCCGGACACTCACGCCGACGATTCGTGAGGCGGTCGATACGCTCCTCGGCCCGTAGACCTCTAGGCGGTATTGAGGACCCGGTACCCCTCCGCCAACCGGTTGCCCGGATCGAGGCTCTCGCCGTTGCCGTCGAAGTGCGCGATACCAGCCGACACGGCGTCATGAGCGAGGCGTTCTCCCCACTCGCGCATGACGTTGTCGAGATCGAACTCGGCGTCGCGCTTGGCGATCTGCGACTGGTGTGATCGCAATGCGCGCAGCTTGGCGTCGAACGAGCCGGTGATGTCGACGAAGAGACCGCGGTCGACGTGACTGATCCACACCTGGGAAACCGCATGTGGTTCATGCCCGGCATCGAGAAGCTCCGCGGTAAACGCCCGCGGATTGCGGGCATCGGGGTAGACGGCGCGCAGCGTCGCTTCGGCCGTCTCGGTGTGGTCGGGGTGGCTCCCATACATGCTGTCGTAATTGCGTTCGGGAGACTGGGTGATCACGACATCAGGCTTTTCGATCCGGATGATTCGAGAGATATCGCACCGGAGTTTGAGGTCGTTCTGCACCATGCCATCGGGGTGATGCAGCCAGTGAAGACTCGTCACACCAACTTCGCCAGCTGCGGCTGTCTGTTCGGCCTCGCGCATCGCTGCGAGTTCATCGGCATCGACGGTCATATCGTCCTCACCGGCTTCGCCGGAGGTCACCAGACAGTACGCCACATGGCTGCCGGCCTTCGTCAACTGGTCGACGGTGCCAGCTACACCAAAGTCGATGTCGTCGGGGTGGGCAACGACGACCAGTACGCGCTCGGGAAGCTCGATGGGGCCGTCGACGGTGAGAAAGTGAGTTGTCACGTTCTTAGGCTACGGTCGGTGGCGACCCTAGGGACGACGTGGCGAAGAACTCATGGACCAACAATCAGATCGCGAAGACGTAGACGCGAAGGAGTCCAATCGCCGACAGTTTGGAGCGAACGCTTCGAACTACGCGACGAGCGCAGTCCATGCGAAAGGCGCAAGCTTGGATCGGATGGTCGAACTCGTCGATCCACAGAGCCACTGGCACTGTCTCGACATCGCTACGGCCGCAGGACATACGGCCTTCGCGTTCGCTCCACACGTTGCCGAAGTGACTGCGACCGATCTCACCGAAGAGATGGTGGATCTGGCAGCGACGCGAGCTGACGAGAAGCAACTCACGAACGTGAGGACCCAAGTCGCCGATGCCGAAGAGCTGCCGTTTGGTGACGAGAGTTTCGACCTAGTCACGTGTCGTATCGCCCCACACCACTTCCCGAATCAGCCGGCGTTCATTGCTGAGGCATCTCGTGTTCTCGCATCCGGCGGAACGTTCGCGCTCGTCGACAACGTGGTGCCGAACAATCACGAAGTCGCGCTGTTCTGTGACGACTGGGAACAGCGACGCGACCCGAGCCACGTGAACTGTCTCTCGCTCGACGAGTGGATCGAGCTCTGTCGCAATGCTGGTCTTGAGGTGCAACACTCCGAGACCATCGAGAAGTTGATGCAGTTCTCGGACTGGGTCGAAAACATGAGCGTCCCTGCCGAGATTCGGCCGCAGCTACTCGCAGACTTACTGCACGCGACGCCCGCGGTCCGCCACTTCTTGCGACCGACCGGCACTACCGCTCTCGACGCGACATTCATCCTCACCGAGGGAGTAGTCCTCGCTCGCAAGGAATGACCGCGTTACGAGTCGAGCTGACCGGCGATCTCTGAGGTCACGTCGACGGCGTCTGGGAGGACGATGTCGAAGTCGGCTCCGTAGTTGTCGAAGGTGACCCACGACTCGACGAGGAAGGTTCCCTCGCTGTCGAGGCCGGGCCCGCCGACGTCGGCAAGATCTTCAAAGATCGGGGTCATGTCGATGTTGGTGATCACTTGTCGAACAAGGTCATCCCCGTCGATCATCAAGGTGACATCGACGACGATGTCGTCGAAGCTCTCAAGCGCTGTTGCCGGGTCGATGCCCGATGGGTCGAGCCCGAGATTGCCGAGGGGCCCGAATTGGCTGTCGACGCCAGCACCGGTTGCCTCTACGTATTCGGCCAAGGACACCTCTCCGGTGAACACCGAGACGTCGACGCCGTCGACCACGTCGGTGCCTGCATCGTCGAGCACATCGATGGCTCGAAGTGTCGCGGCGATGTCGGACGGACCGGAAATCTGTGCGCCACCGAACTGGGAAGCGAGGTCTGCTCCGTCGATCGTCGGATCGACACCGAGCTCGATGAGTTGGTCGATGTCGATTGAGACCGGACCATTCGTGAAAAGGCCGAGCTCGGTAGCTGCGGTTGGGTCGAGTACCCCGATCGCCGAGGCGAACTCGCTGAGATCGATCACGATGGTGTCCTCAGTGCTCCACAGGTCGAGCTCGGCGGAGGTCAGTGGCTCGAGTAGCGGACCGAAAAGCGGGTTGTCTCCTTCGATACCGAAGGGCTCGATCACCGAGCTGATGAACGAGCCAATATCGGCGTTGACTACCGATTGGCCGTCGTCGAACTGGCCGGTGACGAACGCACCGTCGGTGCCTATCGTGACGGGCTCGCCAAAGAGATCTAGCTCCATGGTCAGGCCCTGCTCGAAGCTATAGCTGGAGTCCTCGATGGATTGGATCGCGAACGCGAGCGGCTCGGCATCGACGATCACCTCGTTCGGGGTCGCCGCAGCCGCATCGGTTGATGCTTCGATTGTCGATGACTCGGCCGATGCGGGCACTGCCTCGTCGGCCACCTGATCTGCTGCGCTTCCACACGCAGTTGCGAAGAGGGCTACGCCAGCGAGTGCTGGCAGGAGTCGTTTGAGAGTCATGGAACCTCGAGGGGGGTGAGCCAGCCGTGGATGTCATCGGCCTTGCCCGTCTGAATGTCAGTGAGCGCTTCTCGAAGCTTAAGCGTTATCGGGCCTGGGTTTCCGTCGCGCACCTCGATGTGCTCGCCGTGGGTGATGACCTTTCCGACCGGAGCGATAACCGCCGCCGTTCCCGAAAGGAACATCTCGCCGTGCTCCGACCAGGCCTGTAGTTCGTCTACCGAGACGCCTCGTTCCTCAACCTCCATGCCGAGGTCTTTGGCGATCTGGATGATCGACTTGCGGGTGATGCCATGAAGGAAGGAGTCATCGAGGTTGCGGGTGATGACCCGCTCTTCGTCGCAGAGGAAGAAGTTCGATGCGCCGGTTTCGGTGACGTCTCCCCCGCTCGCGAAGAGCACCTGGTCGGCGACGTGATCGCGCTTGGCATCGAGCGTTGGGCCGAGAGCCATCACATAGTTGGCGCCGCTCTTGACCGAGCCAAACTGTGGCGTGGTGCGCGGGATGTCGCTCTCGATGTAGATCGACAGCGGGCGAACACCGCCCGCGAAGTAATCGCCGACCGGCGAGTTGATGACGTACAACATCGCCTCGTTGCTCGGACTGGCTGCCGCACCGATGTTCGGCGACGTGCCGATGAAGGTCGGTCGGATGTAGAGCGACCCTGGTGCGTCGGGGGTAAACGACGCGTTCGCGGTCGTGGCGTCGATGATCAGTTGTCGAAGCAGGTCGGCGCTCGGTGGCACCGCACGCAACTTCGCAATGCTGAGCAGCATTCGTGAGACCGAATCGTCCAGCCGGAAGATTGCGACCGAGCCGTCCACTTGGCGGTGTGCCTTGAGTCCTTCGAAGCACTCGCTTGCATAGTGCAGCACGTGCGCTGCCGGATGCATCGAAAAATTCTCCATCGGCACCACTGCGCCGGGGTAGTCGTACTCGCCGTCGGCGTAGGCAGCTACCGACATTTTGTCGCCAAAGAGAGTTCCGAACGGGGCGCTGAAAGGATCTTGCTTGTCGCTCATTGGATATTTGTACTCGGTGAACGCTGGTTACGCCACGTTTCGCGAAACCCCACTACGGTCAAGCCATGTCTGCAGTTGCGCGTTCGACGACCGAACAGATCGCCACCATCACGCTCGACGCTCCCCCGGTAAACGCGTTGGACCCCGATGGGTGGACCGACATTCGCAGCGCCGTCGACGACGTATCGGCCGACGAGGACGTCCGGGCGGTGGTTCTTTCCGGGATGGATGGCCGTTTTTGTGCCGGTGCCAACATCTCCGTTCTCGCCGAACCTCACGACGAAGCTGCGAACATGCTGCGAATCGTGGGCGAAGCCGCTGATGCCATTCGCGCCTGCCGAGTTCCGGTGATCGCCGCCATCGATGGACCAGCACACGGCGGCGGCCTCGAACTAGCGCTCGCCTGCGACATCGTGGTGGCCTCGAACCGGGCGACCTTTGCCGCGTCGGGAGTGAACATGGGGCTCATCGCAAGCGTGCCCGCACTCACGACGGTCGTGGGTGTACGGCGAGCCTCGTTGATGGCACTGACCGGCAAACGGATCGATGCGGACACCGCAGCCGAGTGGGGGCTCGTCAGCGTACGAGATGACGACCCAACGACTGCGGCCGGCGAGCTCGCGCACAAGATCGCTGCCAAAGCTCCGCTCGCCGTCGAAGCGAACAAGGCAGCCCTGCGAGCGCACGGCTCGGTCACGTTCGCCGAACATAGCGAGCTCGTCACCGCGGCGTACACGAGCCTCGAACAGACCAACGACCACAGCGAAGCCGTCAACGCCTTCCTCAACAAGCGCCAGCCCACCTTCAAACGAGAGTGACGCTCGGTCCATCGAAACTCCCGTCGACCGATACATCGGTTCAGGTAGGTCAGGGGAGCAGGTCGAACGCGTTCCCTTACCCCTAGCTGGGGGCGACCGATAGT
>CAZBTI010000023.1:0-35681 GCA_964494395.1 uncultured Acidimicrobiales bacterium
ACGTGGTCGGCGTCGATTCGCGAGGGGTGATCTTCGATGGCCGCGAGAACCTCAACTCGTCGAAGCAATGGTTTGCCGAGAACACCAACCAGCGCAGCGTCCAAGGGTCGCTGTCAGATGCGATGGCCGGCGCCGACGTCTTTATCGGCGTGAGCGCCCCCGACATTTTGACCCTCGACGACATCGAGTCGATGGCGGCCGACCCCATCGTGTTTGCGATGGCGAATCCCGATCCAGAGATCTCCCCCGAGCTGATCACCGACCAGGTCGCCGTCATGGCCACGGGCCGCAGCGACTACCCAAACCAGATCAACAACGTGCTCGCGTTCCCGGGCATCTTCCGCGGTGCGCTCGACGCCAGGGCAACCGACATCACCGAAAACATGAAGCTCGCCGCTGCGAAGGCAATCGCCGAGGAAGTAACCGACGCCGAACTGTCAGCAACGCACATCATTCCGAGCGTCTTCGACCCAGCGGTCAGCCTCCACGTAGCCGAAGCAGTAGCAGCGGCTGCAATAGCCGACGGAGTCGTTCGCTAATTGGACTTTCGGTAGCGGGAGGTTCGGTAGCGACTCCGTCGCTATTTTACCGAAACCCCAATCACTGACCGTGCTCCCCCTCAGGGGGAGCGTTCAAGCGCCACGCAGGCTGGGCGCCTGAGACTGATGCACAGCGACCATGTAGGGTTTCCACGGATGTCGGGCGGGGGTCCCGACGTGTTAGGGCGCTACATGAATACAGATTTGCAGCCGGGGAGTTGGGCACGGGCGACGCCGGACAAGGCGGCGATCGTCATGTATCCGAGCGGCGAGACGGTGACATACCGAGAGCTCGATGAACGGGCCAATCAGTTATCGCACTACCTGCGCAGCGTCGGACTTGAGTCGGGCGACCACGTTGCCTTCTCCATTCCGAACCGAGCCGAGTTCATGGTGGTCACCTGGGGATGCCACTACGCCGGCCTCTACTACACCGCACTCAGCACCCGGCTCAACGCCGATGAGGCGGCCTATATCGTGAACGACTGCGGAGCGAAGGCCTTCATCACCACGCCGCAGATGGGCGAGGTCGCAGCCGAATTAGTCACCACCACGCCGAACGTTCTGGCGCGCCTCAGCCTCGGTGGCCCGCTCCCCGACCACGACGCCTACGAAGACGTCGTGTCGAACCAACCAGTCACCGCCCTCCCCGACCGCCGCGAGACCAACGACATGTTGTACTCGTCGGGAACCACCGGACGGCCGAAGGGCGTGAAGGTTCTATCCGATGGCCGGCCCTTAGGAGGTGGCGACGGCGCCTCGAAACTCGCCATTGATGTCTTCGGCTTCGACGAAGACACCGTGTACCTCTCCCCCGGGCCGCTCTACCACGCCGCCCCTTTGCGGTTTTGTCGAGCGGCCCACCGGGTCGGCGGGACAATCGTCGTGATGGAGAAGTGGGATAGCGAAGGTGCGCTCGCAGCTATCGAGAATCAGCGAGTTACCTGCGGACAGTTTGTGCCGACCATGTTTCTCCGCATGCTCCGCTTACCCGAAGAGGTCCGCACGTCTTATGACATTTCCTCGTTGCAAACAGCCATTCATGCGGCCGCACCCTGTCCGGCTGAAGCAAAGGAGCAGATGATCGACTGGTGGGGTCCGATCATTGAGGAGTACTACGCCGGCACCGAAGGAAACGGGATCACCTACTGCACGAGCGAAGAGTGGCTGGCGCATCGAGGCACGGTCGGCCGAGCAGTCCAAGGCGAGATCCATATTCTCGACGAAGAGGGAAACGACCTACCTCCCCGCCAAGAGGGAGGGGTGTACTTCGGACGTGGAGCGACGTTCGAGTATCACGGTGATTCGGAGAAGACCCAAGCTGCCTTTGTCGGCGAGAAGTCAACGTTGGGCGACATTGGCTGGGTCGACGAAGATGGATTCCTCTACCTCACCGACCGCAAGGCATTCACCGTCATCTCCGGGGGCGTCAACATCTACCCTCAAGAAGCCGAGAATGCGCTGAGCATGCACCCCGACGTCGTCGATGCGGCCGTATTCGGGGTCCCGAATGATGACCTGGGCGAAGAGGTAAAGGCGGTCGTGCAACCCGAGACCATGCCGACCAGCCCAGAGGCCGCCCGCTCGCTCGAACTCGCGCTCATTGCCCACTGCGAAGACCGGTTGGCCAAGGTGAAGTGCCCCAAGTCGGTCGACTTCCGAGAGGAACTGCCCCGCGCTGCCACAGGCAAGCTCTACAAACGAGAGCTTCGGGCCGAGTACTGGCCGCAGACCAGTTCATCTTCCTAAGCTCACCGCGTGGAAACCTTCGACGTCATCTTGCTGCTCGTCGGCGGCATGTTCGCCGGAGTGGTCAACGCTATGGCCGGAGGCGGGTCGACATTGACGGTTCCCCTGCTCGTCATCGCTGGAGTACCCGGCGTCGCGGCGAACGGCTCGAACCGGGTCGGGATCCTCACCTCGAACGCGTCGAGCTTTCTCTCGTACCGACAGTCGGGAAAGACCGTCCACCGGCAGATGTTGTTGCCGATCATCCCTCCCGCAGTCGTGGGCGCAGCGGTCGGAGCCTTCGGCATTAGTCAGCTCACCAACGATCGATTCGAGCAAGTTTTTGGCCTACTGATGATTCCACTCATCATCCTCACCATCGGCAAGCCCCAGGTGCCGGCGAACGTGAAACCGTGGTCCGACGGGTTCATGGCGCTCGTCGCTTTCGGGATTGGCATCTACGCTGGAGCCATTCAGGCCGGCGTCGGACTCATCCTTCTCGCCGTCCTGAGCCGTTCGGGCGTGGACCTCGTCACTGCCAACGTTGTGAAGGTCATCTTCACGTTCTTCGCCACGCTTATCGCATTACCGATCTTCATCCTCGAGGGCCAGGTGCGTTGGATACCAGCCATCGTTCTCGCCGTTGGGCTGAGCACGGGTGGATGGATTGGCGCCAAGCTCGCCGTTCGAGGCGGCGAGAAACAGATCCGCGTGCTGATGATTATCGCCGCCGTCGTTCTCGCCCTTCGGCTGCTCGGCTTCTGGAGCTGGTTCTTCGGCCTGTTCTAGTTGCAGGCGAAGTCGGTGACGGTGCGGTCGAGCGAACGGTGCCGCACGATGTATGTGTCGCTCGCTCGAGCGTCGAAGTCATCGAGTCCGATGTCGAAATCGAATTCGACGTCGCTGCCAGCACTGGAGATGCCGCGTTCTGGCGTAGCGAGCCACTGACCGTTCTTTCTGACGACGATGGTCCCATCGAGTGCGTAGATCTCGGCGTAGTCGAGGAACACCCGATCGCCGTCCAACACAAAGGCTGTACATGTTGGGCCTGCAGTAGGCGTTGGTGCTGCGGCAGTCTCGATGCACGGCACGTCGACAAATTCGTCATTTGCCCATGTGCGAATGATTGGATCGTTCCCTGCAGCGGTGGTGAAGCTGTCCCGGCCGGTCAGGTCGGCAACGAAGCGTCCGTTTACCCGCAAGATTGCAGCGTCTCCGACGTCGCCATCGAGTTGCAAGGTGATGTTGTTGCCATTCGGGGTGGCGGTGCAACGTTGTTCGGAGCTTGCGAGCAGAGTCGTCTCTCGGCTGAGGGCGATGAAACCGCTGGTCCCGACGATTGGATCGCCGCTGTCGAACAAGGTGAAGGACCTGCGTCCACTGGTTGCGAAATCGAGTTGTTCGACGTCGACATCGGTGCAGTTGGCGCTGAGGCAGTTGACGAGTTCAAATACGACGACGTCGTCGCCGAGGCTGCGGACTGTCGAGAGTGTTGGGAGACCGTCGGGGCGGATCACAATGCCATCGGCGTTGACGTTGATCGGGGTCGATGTTTCAGCGTCCTGACACAGGGCGAGGTTGCACCGCAAGATTGCGTTGTCGGTGAGAAACACGGGCAGGTAGTCGACGAGCGTGACGTCACGGAAGCTCGACACGCCATGGGCCTTCACCCGGACGTTCCCGGTGCAGTCGAGGTTGCGGCATCGGGTGACAGTGGTGTCGTCGACGATGATCATCGAGTTGTTCGGCCGAACGAAGATCTGACCCAACGCTGGGGCTGGAGTGTTGCTCACTACGTTGTTGCACGAGGTATCTGAACAGATGATGACTCGCGGTGCGCCAGTGGCTCGGTCAATTCCAACGGTCACTGCGCGTCCGTCGTCGGTTACGTCGAAACCAAACGGGCGATCGAGATCATCGATCCGCGAAATGGACGTGTTGCGGCAGAAGCTGTCGTTGCAGGTGACGATCTCGGTACCTGCTCCGGCAGTTTGCACGGCCCACACGGGGTTTCCGTTGCTCGCCACGGTGCCGATCGCTTCTTGGGTTGGGATGTTGCCGTCATCGACTTGGCCACCGACAGCTGCGTCTGCGCTCAGCGTGTTCGCCAGGACTAGCGCAGCGAACAGGACAAACCCACTCGCAATAGCTGCTAACCATCGTCCGTTTACAATCGTTGCCATGAGAGAGCTCCCAAATTCACCACTAATTGTGGTATTTGAAGTCGAGAGTATGACTTAGTGTGACCTTCGTCAATAGACTAGGCGGCTTAGCCTCAGTGCTAGAGAACTTCTCCTGCTTCGTACGCTGCGTTGATTTCGTTGGCGTACATCTCATTGACGACGTTTCGCTTGACCTTCAGGGTCGGGGTGAGCTCGCCCGTTGCGGTCGTGAACTCGTTCGGGAGTACGACGAAGTTCCGTATGTGTTCGACCCGCGCCATCTTTGGGTTCACCTCTTTGGCAATGACTGATTCGAGGTGACTTCGCACGGCTGGTTCGTCGTGCAAGGTCGAGGCGTCGAGGCCGTTCTCTTGAGCAAATCGCCCTGCGGCCTCAAGGTCGAGCGTGAGCAGTGCCACGAGGTGTCGCTGTTGTTCTCCAACAACGACCGGGGTGCCGACGATGTCGATACCAGCGAGCGCTTCCTCAATGTTCTGGGGGGCAATGTTCTTGCCGCCCGAGGTAATGATGATGTCTTTCTTGCGGCCGATGATCGACAAGTAGCCATCCGCGTCGAGCGTTCCGAGGTCGCCCGAGTGCAGCCACCCATCGACGATGGTCTCGTTCGTCGCGTCTTGGTTCTTGTAGTAGCCGGCGAAGAGGTTCTTGCCACGGACGAGAATCTCGCCGTCGTCGGCGATCTTGACCTCGACGCCAGGGATGGCCCGCCCGACCGTGCCGTACTTATTTGCACCGACGAGGTTGGTCGATGTGGGCCCAGAGCCTTCGGATTGGCCGTACAACTCGGTCACGGTCATGCCGAGGCCGGAGAAGAACTCGAGGCTCGCCGCCGGAATCGGCGCAGCACCCGACACGAAGACTCGACATCGATCGAGGCCGATCGCCGCTTTGATCTTGGAGAGCACAACTTTGTCGACCGCTGCGTACTGCGCAGCGAGTAGACCCGACGGTTCTTCGCCGAGGTTCTGCATGGCGATCACTTGCCGGCTGATGGATTGCGCCTTGTCGGCGATCTTTGCCTTGGCTCCCTCGGCCTCGGCGAGTTTGCCCTTGATGCCAGACTCAAAGCGTTCCCACACTCGAGGCACCCCGAAGAACGTTGTCGGCCGAACCTCGGGGAGGTACTGGGCCAAATTCAAGCCGTCGTTAACGAAATACACCTGGTAGCCAAAGACCATCGGCATCAGCAACGAGTTCGTTTGCTCGGCGATATGGGAGAGTGGAAGATAGGAAATAGCGATGTCTTCGGTGGTGAGATCGACGGTTCCACCGATGGTGCGGGCCGTCCACTCAAGGTTCTCGTGGGTGAGCATGACGGCCTTGGGAGGTCCGGTGGTGCCCGATGTGTAGATGAAGTCAGCGACCTGGTCAGCGCGCAACGCATCCATCCGGGCGTCAAGGTCGTCATCGCTGACGTCGGTACCGGAATCGAGGAAGTCGTCCCAGCCGACGACGCGTGGGTCGTCGTGTTCGCCAGCGCCCTCCATCATGATGGCGGTCTTGAGGTTTGGCAGGGTGTCCCACACTTCGAGGACCCGACCCAATTGTTCGAGGTTCTCGATAACGATTACCGAAGCTTCGCTGTGGTCGAGGATGTAGCCGATCTCTTCGGCTGAACACGTTGTGTAGATGCCTGCCGCGATGCCGCCGACCCGCATTGCGCCGAGCGAAGCAATGGTCCACTCCGGGCGGTTTGCTCCAAGCACTGCGACTGGGTCGCCCTCGCCCATGCCCATTCCCATGAGGGCCTTGCCGAAGCGACGCGTCAGCAGGTTGTACTGGCGCCAGTTGCGGCTTCGCCACGAACCGGTCACCTTGTCGTGGATTGCGGCCCGGGCGCCCTGACGACGGGCATTGGCCTCGAGGTGATGGATGATCGTCTTTGTCTCGCTCATAGCTAAACCTTATTCGTCAGGATTCTTTCGGAGTGATTCTCGGCTCCCTGGGGAGCCCGAGGACACGTTCACCAAGAATGTTTCTCATGATTTCGCTGGTGCCACCTGCGAGCAGGTAGCTGGGGCTGTAACAGAACTCTCGACTCTGCTGGCTGTCGACCATCATCTCGGCGCCGAGAACGTGGGCCGCGAACTCGGCCACTCTCACCTGGTGTTCGGTGCAGAACACCTTGGTCGCTGCGCTGAATCCCTTCGGGGCCTGGCGCAGCACCTCTCGGTAAACGAGGAGGCGGCCCACGTGATAGTCGGCTTCGAGCCGGGCGATTGCTTGACGCACCTTCGGGTCGTTCTTGTCGGCGTGCTCTTTGGCCAGTTCGTAGAGGGGCCGATTGGAAACAAGTCGATCGATCCCGCCGCGCTCATGTTCAAGCTGGACCATGGTCTGTTTGAACGCCCCACCCTCGACCCCCACGAGGTTCTCGGCGGGTACGAGAACGTCGGTGAAGAAGATCTCGCAGAAGTGCGTGTTGCCGACCATGTCACGAATCGTGCGAACTTCGATTCCTGGCAGGTTCATGGGGACGATGAGTTCGCTGACGCCTTCGTGAGGGCGACTAGTCGCATCGGTGCGACAGATCAAGTAGACGTAGTCGGCGAGCGCGCCACCCGACGTCCAAATCTTCTGACCGTTGACGATGTACGAGTCGCCGTCGCGAATAGCAGAGGTCTTCAAGCTGGCGAGGTCGCTGCCGCTGTTGGGCTCGCTCATGCCAATGCCCCACGTGGTGCTGCCGGTGAGCATGTCGGGCAGATAGCGCTCCTGTTGCTCTTTGGTTCCGTACGTGAATATCGAGGGACCGAACTGACGGTCGGCGAACCAGCTGGCAGCGATCGGCGCGCCGGCGCCGATCATCTCTTCGGCCATGATCACGCGCTCGATCGGTGGACGTCCGCCGCCGCCGAACTCCTCGGGCCAGGTCATGCCTACCCAACCTTCGGTTCCGAGTGTTGTCGAGAACTCTTTGGAGAACCCGTTTATCCAACTGTCGTTGTGCACGCCGTGGTCGGCAACGCCCTGCCGTGCCACTTCGCGCGCCCGTGTCTGGAGGCCGAGTAGCTCTTCATCGAGCGCAAAGTCCATCCCAACCGCTGACACGCGTGCTACTTCTTGGTGATTCGAGACTTGAGCGACATGACCATGTCGACAAAGGCAGGCTCGCCCATCGACCAGACTTGGGTGTCGAGTTCGTTGTCGATCGCGGCTTCGCTCTCGGTGATGGCGATGGTGTTGTGAATGTTCTCCTTGGTCCGGAAGAGCAACTCGCGTGGGACCTTCGCGGCCTTCGCAGCGAGTGCTTCGGCTTCGGTGAGCAGCGCATCGTCGGCGACGCACTTCCATGCGAGGCCCACCTCGGCTGCTCGGGCACCATCGAGGACCTCTCCGAAGAGCACCATGGCCTTGGTGGCCTGGAGTCCAATGTTGTTTCGCAGCCTCCAGGTGTGTCCGCCTCCGGGGCCGAGCCCGATCTGGAGGAAGCGGCTATCGAATTTCGCCGACTCACCAGCGATGACAACGTCGCACACCAACAGGGCGTTCATGCCTGCACCGACTGCAGCTCCGTTGACCGCGGCGATCGTGGCGAGGCGACTGCTGGCAATTCGAACAAACCCTGCGTAGATCTTGCGCATCCCTTCGGGTCCGGGGTTCTCGAGCAGTTCGTCGAGGTGACCTCCTGAGCTGAATCCCTTGCCAGCCCCGGTGATCACGACGGCGTTGATCGACTCATCAGCTTCGAGGTCATCGAAGATCTCGTGCACCCGAGCGCTCATGGCGAGCGTGAATACGTTGCGGCGATCGGGGTCGTTCAGCGTGACGACGGCGTAGCCATCTTTTTTCTCGATCAGGACCGTGTCGATATCCGATGCGTCAGTTTCCATCCCCTATGTCTATCGGCCCTTAGGCTCTCCGGATGGCATCAACGACAGCTGAACTCGCTGGCCCCGAACTCGACGCCCATATCACCGCAGAACTCACCAGGCTGCGCAACACGTTTCGAGCCGGGGTGACCCGGTCGATAGCGTGGCGAACAGGGCAGATCAACGGAATTATCCGCTTCGCGAAGGAGAACGCCGACGCCCTGATCGGGGCCATAGCCGCCGACCTTGGCCGTCCCTCGATCGAGGGATGGACCGCCGACATCTCTTCGTCGATCTCGGGCGCCGAGTTCGTCCGTTCGAACTTGCGCAAATGGGCCAAGCCTCAGCGACGAAGGCTCCCTCTCGCTACCCAACCGGGTTCGGCGAAGATCATGCCGGAACCGCTTGGACTATCGCTCATCATCGCCCCATGGAACTACCCCGTGAACTTGGTGCTCGAACCGCTCGTGGCGTCCTTTGCTGCAGGCAACGTCGTTGCGATCAAGCCCTCGGAAGTTTCGTCGCACACCACCGCCGTGATCGCACGGGAACTCCCGAAGTATGTCGACGGGCGTGCCCTTGCGATCTTTGAAGGCGACGCCGAAATGTCGACGGCGCTACTCGAGCAACCCTTCGACCACATCTTCTTCACCGGCTCTACAGACGTTGGCCGAATCGTGATGCGGGCAGCTGCAGAGCATCTCACACCGGTCGTTCTTGAACTCGGCGGCAAGTCGCCGGTCATCGTGGCGAAGGACGCCGATATCGAGGTGGCGGCCAATCGGATTGCGTGGGGTAAGACCTTCAACGCTGGGCAGACCTGCATCGCCCCCGACTATGTCCTCGTCGACGAAAGCCGCCGGAACGAACTGGTCAATGCAATCATCGACGCGTGGCGAACCTTCTTTGGCGAAGACATGACGAAGAGCCCTGACTTTGGCCGCATCATCAATGGTGGCCACCACGAGCGACTCAACGAACTCCTCGATGAAGTCGATGGCCACGAGTCGTGCGAGATCTACGGGGGCGGAAGTGACGCCAACAATCTGTACCTCGCTCCCACGATCGTCGTGGATCCACCACGAGATTCGAAGCTCATGACGAACGAGATCTTCGGGCCGATCCTGCCAATTCTGTCGATGCACGACGTGACCGAGTCGATCCAGTTCGTGAACGAACGACCGAAACCTTTGGCTCTCTATATTTTCTCAGAGTCCGGGGCGACGGTCGACAAAGTGCTCGAGCAGACCAGCTCCGGCGGCGCACTGGTCAACCACACACTCCTGCACTTCGTCCCGCCAGACCTGCCCTTCGGCGGAGTGGGCCAGTCAGGAATGGGCCGCTACCACGGCAGGGAGGGATTTGAGTCCTTCTCCAATATGAAGGGCGTATTATCGAAGCCCACCAAGGGCGAGAACAACCTCGCCTATCCCCCGTACACCTCGGTGAAGGAAAAGCTCCTCCGACGAGTTACCTAGGCACGTGTTAGACGAAAGGCGAGAACGGCACCGATGACCACCGAACGACCGACAGACCGTCCAGCGACCGAGAAGATCACCTTCATCGGCAGTAGCGGCAATGAACTCACGGGCGTGCTTCATCGACCTCCGCAACGCGCCAAGGCTTCGGTGTTGATGGCGCACTGCTTCACCTGCTCGAAGGACTTGCACACGATGACTCGCTTGGCGAATGCGCTGAGCGATGCTGGCTTTGCAGCCTTCCGGTTTGACTTCACTGGTCTCGGAGAGAGCGAGGGTGACTTCTCGAAGAAAACCTTGTCGGGCAACGTGACCGACATCGTGCGGGCGGCGACCACACTGATCGAGATGGGCTTCGGACCCTATGGCGCGATCGGTCATAGCCTCGGCGGAGCAGCCGTGCTCCTCGCTGCGGAGAAACTCAAGACCGTTCGCTCATTCGTGACCATCGCAACGCCCGCCGAGGCCGCCCACGTCAGGCATCTCCTTGGCGACACCGAGGCCGAGCTACTGGCTAACGGTCAGGCCGACGTGACGATCGGTGGAAGAACCTTCACCCTCGAGGACGAATTCCTTCACGACATCCTCACCCACGACGTACTCGAGGCCGTTGCCAACCTCGACCGTCCGTACATGACGGTTCATGCCGAAGACGACATGACGGTGTTGATGTCTGACGCTGAACGTCTGCACGATGCTGCGCCCCAATTGAAGAAGTTCGTTCGCCTCAGCGCTGGCGGTCACCTCTTCGGCGATCGCGACGCGGCTGAAGAAATGGCCAAAGAAATTACCGCGTGGTTCTCGTCAACGATTTGAGATGGCCCGATTCGACCCATCCTCCGCGGTCCGAATGCGGCGAGCATAGAGTTCGTTATCGTCGCTAACGTCCTCTCAGATTCCATCCGCAAGGCGGTAGCTCATGGCAGTGTCGTATCTCAAACAAGCAGAGGTCACCAAGGCCGACTCCTCAAAGGGTGACGTTGGCGGAACGGTACGAGACATCCTCGCTAGCTTGCGCGAGGGCCGCGAGGATCGGGCCCGAGAACTCGCCCGCGATTTCGACGATTGGGACGGGCCCATCATCGTCGAACGAGAAACCATCGACGCCGCACGGGCTGACCTACCGAATGAAATGGTCGATGACATCGTCGAGGCTCACGCAAACATTCGCGACTTCGCCATAGCTCAACGGACATCCCTGTCGAACTTTGAGATCGAGGTGTCGCCTGGGCTTCGAGCCGGACACAAACTGGTACCCGTCCAGGTCTCAGGCTGCTACATACCCGCTGGCCGTTTCCCCCACATCGCCTCGGCGCTCATGAGCGTGACGACGAGCAAGGTCGCCGGCGTCGACACGGTGATCGCAGCATCTCCAGCACGCGACGAACGCGGTGGAGTCCACCCCGCGATCCTCGTGGCCGCCGACGTAGCCGGAGCCGACATCATCCTCGGCCTCGGCGGCGTACAAGCCATTGGAGCGATGGCCTTCGGCCTGTTCACTGGCCAGCCCGCCGACATGCTCGTCGGCCCAGGAAACTCGTTCGTGGCCGAAGCCAAACGGCAACTCTTCGGCGAGGTCGGTATCGATGCCATTGCCGGACCGACCGAGTCGATGATCGCCGCCGATCGCACAGCCGATGCACTCACGGTCGCCACCGACCTTGTCGGCCAAGCCGAACACGGCCCCGACTCCCCGGTGTGGCTCGTCTCGACCGATGAGGTTCTCGCCAAAGAGGTGCGTGAACTCGTCCCGAAGCTGGCCGACCAATTGCCCGAACCCGCTCGCACATCGGCGATCAGCGCGTGGCGTGATTACGGCGAGATCATCATCGCCGATACACGAGAAGAAGCCGCTCAGGTGTGCGATGACTACGCCGCAGAGCACCTGCAGATCCTTGCCGACGATCTCGGCTGGTGGCATGGCCGTCTACGCAATTACGGTTCACTCTTTCTCGGTGAGAACACCACGGTGACTTTCGGCGACAAGAGTTCGGGGCCGAACCACATCCTCCCCACGATGAAGGCTGCCCGGTATACCGGCGGCCTGAACGTGCTGAAGTTTCTCAAGCAACTCACCTATCAAGAGCTCACCGACGAGGCCAGTGACCATCAGGGTGAGTTGGCCGGGCGCATCTCTCGGTACGAGGGCATGGAAGGCCACGCTCGTTCGGCCGACCTCCGCGTCGCCAGCAGGAAAGTCAGGGACAGTAACGACGCTGGCTCAGCGCCAGCAACGCCCACCGTCGACATCGACTTCACCGCTCAAGAACCAATTCCTGCAAACGCCGTGGCCCGAGCGAACGAGTTGATGGCTTCGGGGAACCTCTTCCGTTATGGCGAGACCAGTGCCGGCGAGAACGACGCAGCGATGCTCGAATCCGAGTTCGCCGAACTCATGGGCTCTGCGTACTGCGTTGCGCTCAACAGTTGCGGAGCCGCTCTGGCGGCCACGATGATCGCCGCAGGCGTTGGGCCCGGCGACAAGGTGATGATGAACGCCTTCACGCTCGCGCCCGTCCCTGGAGCGATCGCTCACGCTGGCGCCGAGCCGGTGTTCGTCGGCATCACGCCCAACTACCACATCGACATGGATGACCTTCGCCGGGCCGCCGAGGCCAGCGGGGCGAAGTGGTTGCTGCTCTCCCATATGCGTGGCCACATCACCGATATGGATGCGCTCACCACCTTGTGCGATGAACTGGGTGTCTCGTTGATCGAAGACTGCGCTCACACCATGGGTGCAACTTGGGGCGGCAAGCCATCTGGCAGTTTCGGGCTCGCTGCGTGCTTCAGCAACCAATCGTTTAAGCACGCAAACTCTGGTGAGGGCGGCCTGCTCGTCACGAACGATGAGGATCTCGCCGCTCGCGCCATCCTGCTATCGGGTTCGTACATGCTCTACGAGCAGCACGGCGCACGACCTGGGGCCGAAGTGTTCGACCGTCACCGCTTCGACATGCCGAACTTCTCGATGCGCATGAGTGGCCTCGCTGCTGCTCTGGCACGCCCGCAAATGGAATTGCTTCCAGATCGTGCCCGTCGTTGGAACGAACGGTACGTACAACTAGCCGTTGGGCTTCGCTCGATCGAGGGCATTACCGTGCCGCCTCGTGATGAGCGAGAAGGCTACGTTGCATCGTCGGTACAGTTCACCGTCGACAATCCCCGAGATATGTCGGCGTTCCTCGCCAAAGCAAAGGACCACGGTGTGGTCATTAAGTGGTTTGGTGCCGACGACCCCGTTGGTTTCACCAGTCGCTTCGATCATTGGAAGTACGCGCCAGAGCAGTCGCTCCAACCCACCCAGCAAGTTCTCGCTGGTCTATGCGACATGCGCATACCGCTATCGATGAGTAGCGCTCAGGCGGACACGATCGTCGAGATCATCGCCGCAGCACTCGCGGCATAACAAACCAATCAGCGGTTGGTCTTGCCCGCCGCTTACCCCTGTCGATAGCTCGCGAGGAACTTCTCGAGGCGTTCGAGAGCCTGGGTCAGTTCGCGCACACGCGGCAGAAAGACGATGCGGAAGTGATCTGGCTCTGGCCAATTGAAGCCGGTGCCGTGCACGAGGAGGATCTGCTCGGCTCGCAACAGGTCGAGGACGAACTGTTCGTCGTTGGTGATGTTGAACCGCTCGGTCTCGATCTTCGGGAACAGGTACAGCGCTCCGGATGGCTTTGTGCACGAGAGCCCGGGGATGGCATTGACCATCTCCCACGCCGTCTTTCGCTGCTCGTACAAGCGGCCGCCGGGCACGACGAACTCGGCGATGCTCTGATACCCGCCGAGCGACGATTGCACGGCGTGTTGAGCGGGAACGTTCGCGCAGAGGCGGGTCGAAGCCAGCATGGTGAGGCCTTCGATATACCCAGCAGCACGCTCTTTGTCGCCGCTAATCGTCAACCAGCCGGAACGAAAGCCCGCAACCCGGTAGCTCTTCGAGAGGCCGTTCATGGTGAGAAACACGAGGTCGTCAGCGAGCGAGGCAATGGAGGTGTGCTGCGCGTCGTCGTACAAGATCTTGTCGTAGATCTCGTCGGCGAAAACCACGAGGTCGTGCTCACGGGCGAGGTCGACGAGTTCGCTGAGGATCTCCTTAGAGTAGACCGCCCCGGTTGGGTTGTTGGGGTTGATGACGACCAACGCCACGGTGCGATCGGTGATCTTGGAAGCCATGTCCTCGATGTCGGGGAACCAGTCGGCGCCCTCATCGCAGCGGTAGTGCACAGGAGTGCCACCGGCGAGCGTCGTCGCTGCGGTCCACAGCGGATAGTCGGGAGCGGGGATCAGGACTTCATCACCCTGGTTGAGTAATGCGCCCAATGACATCGAAATGAGCTCGCTCACCCCGTTACCCATGTAGACGTCGTCGATCTCGACACCCTTGATGCCCATCCGCTGGTTGTATTGCATGACGGCTTTGCGAGCCGAGTAGATGCCCTGAGAGTCCGAGTAGCCCTGCGCCGTGGGGAGTGTGCGCATCATGTCGACGAGCACCTCTTCGGGCGCTTCAAAGCCGAACGGTGCCGGGTTGCCAATGTTCAGTTTGAGGATGCGGTGGCCTTCGTGTTCGAGGCGCAGTGCTTCGTGCATCACGGGGCCACGAATGTCGTAGAGGACGTCGTTGAGCTTGTCGGACTTTTGGATCGGACGGGGGGCCATCAACTAAGCCTAGGCAAACGAGGAGTCGCGCTGTTGGGTTTGATCGAGAACCAGCCGTATCGGATCCGAGGCAGCCTCCAAGCCAGTAGCGTCTCAGGATGTCAACACAGCCGAACGCTGACCAGAGCGACGTCGATGCGATCGTGACAAGTCTCGATCTCGAAGTCATCGACAAGAACCTCTTTCGAGGTCATCCTCCATACTGGGAAGCTGGTCGGCTGTTTGGTGGCATCGTTGCCGCCCAAGCACTCGCCGCTGCGTACGCGACGATCGACGAACTTCACGTCCATTCGTTCCACAGCTACTTCCTTCGTCCCGGCGACCCCGAAACGCCAGTGATCTACGACGTCGACCGGATTCGCGATGGCCGGAGCTTTGCGACTCGTCGTGTCGTCGCCCGACAGCACGGCGAGGCGATCTTCCATTTGTCTGCGTCGTATCACAAGGTCGAAGAGGGCTTCGATCACCAGACCGAGATGCCCGACGTCGGCTCGCCAGACGACGCTCCCAAACCAGAAGATTTTGGGCTCACCCAACGCGACTACCTTCCTCGTTTCTGGGAGTTGAAGGGCCTCCCTCTCGATATTCGACACTTTCACGGACCCGACCAGTGGGAGCCCGGTATCGAGAACCGCCACGTGTGGTTCCGAGTGAACGGGAAGATCGCCGACGATCCAGTGCTGCACCGCCTCATGCTCACCTACCTGAGCGACCTGACCCTTCTCGGCACGTCGGTACGTATGCATGCCAAGAACTTCGATCACATCATGGCTGCGAGCCTCGACCACACCGTCTGGTTCCACCGCGAGTTCAAGGCCAACGAATGGTTGTTGTACTCGACAACCTCACCCTCGGCTTCTGGCGCACGAGGGTTCAACCTCGGGCACTTCTTCAGCGAGGACGGAACGCTCGTAGCCTCGACCGCTCAGGAAGGCCTGATGCGCGATCTCACGCGTCCTCGGACCTAGCTCGAGAGCGGGTTACTGGTTCAGCGCGACGAGAGCAGCGTTGACGATGCTGCCGGCCGAGATGCCGGTGACTTCGTGAAGATCAGCGATGGTACCGGACTCGCCGAAGCGGTCGACGCCCAAGGCGAGTTGACGGACGCCGAGCGCCGAACCAATCCACGCGAGGCTATGGCTCGCGGCATCTTGCACGCTGACGATCGGTCGATCGCGTTCGCTCGCCGGGATAAGGCGATGGATGTGGCTTGGTTGACCAACGACTGCTCCCCCGGTGATGTTCGTGTAACTCTGTCGCCAACTTTCGTAGACCCGACCAGGGCTAGAGAGGTGGACAACGGTTGCCGACACGCCCTCGACTTCGAGTTCGGCTGCTGCGTCGATCGCTTCAGGAGCCATGGCTCCGGTCGTTACGATCGTGACCGCTGGTCGATCAATGCCTGCCTCTTCGGGGGCAGACTGCGGCTCGACCAATCGATATCCGCCGCTCAGGACGAGTCGGCGTAGCCCTTCCTCGCCAATCCGGTCGAGCACGTCGGCGAATGGCTTCTGATCGATTGGACGGGTGGAGAGACGGAGGTAGGTGCTTCGGCCATCGGGAGCGGCGATCTGTTCGATCGCATCGGCGAGAAGCCACTCGACCTCGCCGGCGAACGCTGGCTCGATGTAGTGCAGGTTTGGTAGCTCGAGCCCGACCGATGCGGTGATCGTCGACTGATGGGCGCCGCCCTCGGGTGCCAACGTTACGCCGGACGGTGTTCCGGTGACGATGAAACGGGCGTCGTTATAGAGGCTGTAGATAAAGGCATCGAGACCGCGAAGCACGAAGGGGTCGTAGACCGTTCCGATCGGGATGAGCTGCTCACCGTGATGGTCGTGGCTCACGCCGAGTTGACCGAGGAGCATGAAGAGGTTCATCTCGCTGATGCCAAGTTCGATGTGTTGCCCTGACGGGCTCGGCGCCCACTTGAGTACTCGCTGATCGCCGCCGTACGCCTCACGTTCGATATGGGAGTAGACGCCGGTCTTGTTGATCCAACCGCCGAGGTTGGTCGAGATCGAGACGTCGGGTGCGGTCGTGACGATCCGGGGGCCGATGTCCTCGTTAGAAGAAAGGGTGGCGAGCGATCGGCCGAACGCTTCCTGGGTCGAGACACGACCGACACGAACAACGGGTCGTGTCGATGGTGGCACCGTAATTGCGGGCCGGGCTGTGGGTTCGGGGTTGTTGATTGCACTGCCCACTGCGTGAACCACACGTCCGGCGTCGCTTTCAGGATCGAAACGGTCCCAGTCAGCGCCTTCTTCGACCCCGCTAAGGAAGCGGAGGTGATCGATCTGTTCGTCGTTCAGGAGCGCTGCGTGGTTGAGCGGGTCTCCAGCAATGGGAAGGCCCCATCCCTTCACGGTGTACGCAAAGAGCACCGAAGGTCGGTCTTGTTCGTCGTCGCAGGCCTGGTAACGGTCCTTGAGGACGGCGAGGTCGTGCCCGCCGAGGTCGTACACGAGGGACCGCACCTCTTCAGGTGACCGATCCTTCGTCCACTTCTTCACCGAAGAATCGGCGTTCTTCAAGAACATCTCGGTGAACTCAGAACCGTCCAGCGTGAGCAACGACTGGTAGGCCTCATTCGGCATCGATTCGATGTGGGCCTTCAGCGCGTCTCCGCGCTTCTTCGTAAATGCCCTTTCGAGGCGACGACCCCATTTGGCTTCGGAGACGTGCCAGCCAGCATCGGCGAAGAACTTTTGTAGCCGAACAGCTGCGATGTCGGGGATGACCCGATCGAGGCTCTGCCGGTTCAGGTCGACGACCATCGTGAAGTTGCCGAGGCCTCGGGTAGCCGGATCGGCAATTGCTTCCCACACACTGCCTTCGTCGAGTTCGGCATCGCCCACGAGCGCAATGAAGCGAGCGTCGGGCTGTTCTCCAAAGTGCGAGCCGATGTAGCGACGGGTGAGCGCTGAGAAGAGCGGGGCGACAGCGCCCAAGCCGACAGAACCGGTGGAGAAGTCCGAGACATCGGGATCTTTGGTTCGAGATGGGTAGGCCTGAAGACCACCGAATTGGCGAAGCGTGGTCAGGTAGCTTCGGTCGAGTTCGCCGGTGAGGTATTTGATCGCGTGATACACAGGCGACGCGTGGGGCTTGACTGCGACCTTGTCTTCGGGGTTCAAGTGATCGAACCACAGCGAGGTCATGATCGAAACCATCGACGCGCACGATGCTTGATGACCGCCGACCTTGACTTCCCCGCCGCTGCGACGGTTCGCTTCGTCGACAATGCGCGTCGACAACCAGAGCACTCGTTGCTCGATTTCGGTCAGGGTGACCAAGGAGTTTTCAGAGGGTAAAGCAGACACTTCTTACCTTTCGGCAGAAACCCAGCCAAGAAAACTGTTTAAGGTACCTTCGCTGAAAGATGAGTAAAAGCTCGACAGAGGGCGCCCACCCACCGTTAGAGCGTTGAATCGGGCCACGAATGCATAGGTACACCCGTCTGCGATGAGCTTGCAGTCCAAGAACTTCGTCGCCGTGACGCTCTCGACGCTACCACTGAGAGACGTGGTGCGGCCGCACGTTCGGCTAGACATAAGGCCATGACCGAATCCGAGTGGAGCGAACTCGCCGAGAAGGAACTGCGCGGGCGTCCAGTCGAGGACCTCACCACAGCAACGCCTGAAGGCATCGCGGTAAAGCCGCTCTACACCGCCGAAGACTTAGAAGGTGTTACCCACCTTGGTGGCACGCCTGGGGTTACTCCATTCGTGCGGGGCCCACGCGCCACCATGTACACGAATCGTCCTTGGACGATTCGTCAGTACGCCGGCTTCTCCACCGCTGAGGAGTCGAACGCCTTCTACCGGGCCAATCTCGAGGCGGGCCAGATGGGCTTGTCGGTGGCCTTCGATCTTGCAACACACCGTGGGTACGACAGCGATCACCCTCGGGTTGTGGGTGATGTGGGCAAGGCCGGCGTTGCCATCGACTCCGTGGAGGACATGAAGATCCTCTTCGACGAGATTCCGCTCGATCAGATGAGCGTGTCGATGACCATGAACGGCGCGGTGCTACCAATCCTTGCGTGTTACATCGTCGCCGCCGAAGAACAGGGAGTTGATCAGGCCGACCTTTCGGGGACGATACAGAACGACATCCTCAAAGAGTTCATGGTGCGCAACACCTACATCTATCCGCCCGAACCAAGCATGCGGATCGTGGCCGACATCATCGAGTACACCAGCCAGAAGATGCCTCGGTTCAACTCGATCAGCATCAGCGGCTACCACATCCAAGAAGCTGGAGCGACGACCGATCTCGAGCTGGCATACACCCTCGCCGACGGCGTCGAGTACGTACGTGCCGCGTTGGCGGCAGGCCTCGACGTCGACGCCTTTGCGCCGCGGCTCAGCTTCTTCTTCAACATCGGTATGGACTTCTTTATGGAGGTCGCCAAGCTCCGCGCCGCTCGACTGCTGTGGGCGGAACTCATGGAGCAGTTCGCTCCACAGAACCCGAAGTCGTCGATGCTGCGCACTCACTGCCAAACATCGGGAGTGTCACTCACCGAACAGGACCCGTACAACAACATCGTCCGCACGACCGTCGAGGCCATGGCAGGGGTGCTCGGTGGAACGCAGAGCCTGCACACCAACAGCTTCGACGAAGCGCTCGGTCTACCGACCGAGTTCAGCGCCAAAATCGCTCGAAATACCCAACTGATCCTCGCCGAGGAGACCGGCATTACCCGGACGGTCGACCCGCTCGCTGGCAGCTATTTCGTCGAGTCCCTGACCGCGCAACTTGCGGATAGGGCTCGCGAGATCATTTCGGAAGTCGAAGAAGCTGGGGGCATGACCAAGGCCATTGCTGCTGGAACGCCGAAGCTTCGAATCGAAGAAGCAGCAGCACTGCGACAAGTGCGTGTCGATCGGGGGCAAGACACCATCGTTGGGGTGAACAAGTATGTGGCCGACGATGCAGACTCGGTCGACGTACTCGATATCGACAACACCGAAGTGCGTCAGCAACAGGTGCGTCGACTCGAAGAAGTCCGTTCGCAACGCGATGCGGGTGCGACCGAATCTGCCCTCGCTGCACTGACCCAGCACGCTATTGGAAGCGGCAACCTGCTCGCCGCTTGTGTCGAAGCAGCTCGGGCGCGTGCCACCGTCGGGGAGATCTCCGATGCAATGGAGGACGTGTTCGAACGTCATGTCGCCCAGACGCAACTGCTCTCGGGGGTCTATGCCAAGGCCTACGAAGATGATGAGCAGTTCGCCGACCTCACCGCCGCCATTTCGAGTTTTGAAACCAAGGTGGGACGTAAGCCTCGCCTCTTTGTGGCGAAGATGGGTCAAGACGGCCACGACCGCGGCGGCCGTGTCATCGCCACTGCGTTTGCCGACTTGGGCTTCGATGTGTTCGTCGGACCGCTCTTTCAAACTCCCGCAGAGGCGGCTGCTGAGGCCGCGAAACACGAGGTCGATGTCGTCGGCGTTTCGAGCCACGCAGCTGGCCACCTGACCCTCGTCCCCGAGCTCATCGCAGCCCTCGGTTCGGTCGGGGCCGACATCGAAGTGATCTGCGGCGGGGTCATTCCCCCGAAGGACTATGCAGCTCTAGAGGATGCCGGAGTCGCGGCCATCTTCGGCCCAGGAACAAACGTCCCCGACGCCGCCACAGAGGTGCTCAAGCTCATAAAGGACCAGCGCTCATGAATCGCCCTTTTACGGTTCTCGGCGTTCAGCAGATTGCCATTGGTGGCGACAGCCTGGATGCTCTTCGTTCGTTGTGGGTCGACACCCTTGGCGTGACAAAGACCGGCGAATACGAGTCGGCTAGTGAGAACGTGCGCGAGGACATTCTCACGCTCGGCGAAGGCCAACACGCCGTGGAGATCGACCTGATGGAGCCGCTCGACCCGGAGGGCAGGCCCAGGGTCAACACTCCCCCGCTCAACCACATTGGGTTATGGGTCGACGATCTCGCCGCAGCGTACGAGTGGCTCGAAGCCCAGGGCATGCGTTTCACGCCGGGCGGCATCCGTAAGGGTGCTGCGGGCCACGACGTGTGCTTCATCCACCCGAAGGCCAGCGATGACTTTCCCCTCAGCGGCGAAGGCGTTTTGATCGAACTTGTTCAGGCATCGAGCGACGTCATCTCCGCTTTGACGTAGTACCTATGCCAGAGCCCAACCACCCGGTCATCGTTGCAAGTTGCCAGCTGGCGAACCATACCGCTGACGGCGAACCGGTGGCGATGATGGTCGAGGCGTCCAAGGCCGCCCTCGCCTCGACACCACACGTTCGGGACTCGATTTCGCTCGTCGCTGCGGTCAAGGGGATCAATCCTTACGAGGACCCTGCCCGGCTCGTCGCCGATCGACTCCAGCTGGGAGAGGTCGAGACGGCCTACACCCCAATCGGCGGGAACGCTCCCTATGACCTGCTCAACCACACCGCCCAGCGCATTGCTGACGGTGAAATAGCCGCAGCGATTCTGTGCGGCGCGGAGACCATGCGGACCCGGCGCAAGGATAAGGCTGCAGGCGCGACATCGACGTATCTCGACGAAGAACGCACCGCCCCGGACTACGTTGTTGGGAGCGACGCCGACCTCACCACCCCGGCCGATGTCGCTGCAGGCGTAGCGCTGCCCGCCAACTTCTACGCACTGGCCGAATCAGCGCTGCGACACCGCAGCGACAGATCCCATCATGAACATCTCACGCAAATTGCGAAGTTGTGGGCAGCCGGGAGTCGGGTAGCGGCGGTCAATCCCCATGCACACCTCAGCGAGGAGATCGACGCGACGACCATCGCGACACACGCCCCGAACAACCGACGTATCGCTGCGCCGTATACGAAACTCTTGACGAGCAACGTCGATGTCGATCAAGCAGCGGCGCTTGTGGTCTGTGGCTACGCCACCGCACAGAAATGCGGTATGGCTGACGACGAGATGGTCTTCCTCCTCTCCGGTGCAGGAGCGAGCGATGCAATCGACATCCGGTCACGCCTCGAGCTCGATCGGTCGAACGCGATGGCGATTGCGGGGGCACGAGCGCTCGAACTCGCTGGCCTCACCATCGATGAGGTCGACCACTTCGATCTGTATTCGTGTTTCCCGATTGCAGTGCAGGTCGCCCGTTACGAGCTGGGAATCGCCGACGAAACGCCCTTCACCATCACCGGAGGCATGACGTTCGCTGGCGGACCGTTCAACACCTACTGTCTCCAAGCTGTCGCCCACGGGTTCGATCTCCTTCGTGGCACCGATGACACGGCGCTACTTCATGGCAACGGCGGTTACTTCACCAAAGAAGCGTTTGTGATTGCGTCGGGTTCGTTACCTTCGAGCCCCTTTCGCTACGAGCGCCCCCAGGCACTGGTCGACCAGTGCGCGACGCGCCCGCTGTTTGACGCGTTTCCCGACGAGGCCACCATCGAGGCGTACACGGTTACCTTCGATCGAGACGACCAACCAATTCACGCAATCCTCTCGGTCCTCGATGCCTACGGCTCACGCCACTGGGCAACGAACGATCATCCAGATGACGTCGAGACGCTCCTGCATACGAACGTCGTCGGCCGACGGACGGCCCTGAGTGAAGCTGACGGTGTCCCATCAGCACGGCTGTTGTAGGTAGTGCAAGCGCCCACGCCATAGCTGGACCCCGGTCGAAGTAACGAGCGGCCCATATTTCTGCGCACATTTAGAGTCGAGTGACAAACGCAGGGTGGCCGAGGAAACTGTTATCAGTTTGCGGGGGCGGTGGCGTTTGCAGTGTCTGGTGCGGTAATGGCCCCGGCTACCGGTTGAAGAAATCCGCTGTGCACCCACGCAGGTCCGCCCAAGGGCGGAGCGGTGATCAGGTACCAAACCGATCCGTCCTCGATGACACCGCAGGCGAGCGGGTCGTCAGAGGTCGTGACGATCGTTCCGTTGGACAGCGTGGTGATGATCGACCCGTTTCCTGGTGCTTGTCGGGCATTGAGGCCACCCTCTGCAGAAACGGCGAGCCTGTCCATGTTGGGCATTTCGCTCGTGACACAGGAACTGCCGCTGCTTGTAGCCCGTGCCGAACCTGTTGCCCGTGCTGTTTCTGTTTCCGTTGCCGTGGAGGTAGCCGTTAGGGACTCGCCGGCAACTTCGGCTTGTGCATCGCCGGCCGTCGCAACTTGGGAATCTGTGTCGCCGACCTCAGCGAGGAACTCGTGAAGGGGCGCCGAGGAACAACCTGCAATGACAAACCCCACCACCATCAGGACCAATCGCCAAGATTTCATGGCACGAAGTCTAGGAGGTTGGTGCTCGGCGATTCCGCACCCCACGCGAGTTGCTCCTCATCTATGAATCACCCGTTGGTTGGAAAGCCGAGGTCGACGCTGCTCGTGGCTGGGTCGGGCCAGCGTGAGGTGATTGCCTTGTTTCGGGTGAAGAATCGCACACCTTCGGGGCCGTACATGGCGGTGTCGCCGAACAGCGAGTCCTTCCATCCGCCGAAGCTGTGGTACCCGACGGGGACCGGAATAGGGACGTTGATACCAACCATGCCCGCATCGGCATTCTCTTGGAAGTCCCGAGCCGCTCCACCGTCGCGGGTGAAGATCGCGGCGCCGTTGCCGTATTGGTTGTTGGAGATGAGGTCGCGGGCCTCGCGGTAGGTTTCGCACCGAACGACCGAAAGGACAGGCCCGAAGATCTCGTCTTTGTACACATCCATGTCGGTAGTGACATTGTCGAGAAGGCTGGTGCCGAGGAAGAAGCCGTCGCCGTCGAAGGACTGTTCGCGACCATCGACAACGACGGTTGCGCCTTCATTTGCACCTGTCTCGATGTACCCCGCAACGCGGTCGCGGTGTTCTTCGGTGACGAGCGGGCCCATCTCTGAATCCGGATCGGTGCCGTCGCCAATCTTGAGCTTGACCATGCGGGCCGAAATCTCTTCGATAAGCGGGTCGGCAATGTCGCCGACCGCCGCGACGACCGAGATCGCCATGCAGCGCTCCCCCGCCGAACCATAGGCAGCAGATACCGCCGCGTCGGCGGCGAGGCTCAGATCGGCGTCGGGCAGAACGAGCATGTGGTTCTTCGCTCCGCCGAGCGCTTGAACACGCTTGCCGCGCGAGGTGCCCGTCTCGTAGACGTACTTCGCAATCGGGGTCGACCCGACGAAGCTCGCGGCCTTGACGTCGGGGTGTTCGAGCAGTCGATCGACAGCGACCTTGTCGCCGTGCACCACGTTGAGGACGCCGTCGGGGAATCCGGCTTCGTGGAACAGTTCGGCGATGAACATCGGTGCCGAAGGGTCGCGCTCAGACGGCTTCAGCACGTAGGTGTTGCCCGTGGCGATCGCGTTAGGAATCGTCCACAGCGGCACCATGACCGGGAAGTTAAACGGTGTGATGCCAGCAACGACACCCAGGGGTTGACGCACCGAGTACACATCGACACCGGTCGAGGCGTTCTCGTTGTACTGGCCCTTCAGGTGCTCAGCAATGCCACAGGCAAATTCGATATTCTCGATTCCGCGAGCGACCTCGCCAGCAGCATCGGAAAGCACCTTGCCGTGTTCGGCCGTGAGTCGCTTCGCGATCTCTTGGGTGTTCTCGACCACGAGGTTACGGAACTTGAACATCAGGGCGGTCCGCTTGGCGATGCTGAATTGACGCCAATCTTCGAACGCGGTCTTTGCCGCAGCGACCGCCGAATCGACCTCTTCGACGGTGGCGAGACCGAGTGCGCCGGTCTGCTGGCCGGTCGCTGGGTTGAATACCGCTGAAGTTCGGCCTGAGGTCGAAGCGACCTTCTCACCGTTGATGTAGTGCGTGATCTTTTCCATGAGTTCCTACCTAGGCCTAGTTGATCGAACGGATCGCGGTCGAGAGAGCCTTCAGACCCTCGTCCATTTCTTCTGCTGTCGTGTTGAGCATCGGCGCCATACGGATGACATTGCCGTGCAATCCGCCCTTGCCGACGAGAAGCTTGTTCTCCTTGGCGGCTTCGAGCGTGTCGGTGGCGTGCTGCGCTGAAGGTTCGATGCCGCCAGGGTTGACGCATTCGAACGCTTGCATCAAGCCCTTGCCTCGCACCTCGGCAATCCACGGTGTTTCGGCCGCAACAGCTTCGAGGCCAGCGCGCATCTGTTCGCCCATCACCTTGGCGTTCGCCTGGAGGTCGTTGTCGAGCACATAGTCGATCGTTGCCAAACCGCCAGCTGCAGCGAGCGGGCTTCCGCCGAAGGTCGAGAAGTTGAGAACGTTGATGGTCTCCATGATCTCGGCTCGTGCAACAACGCCGGCGAGGGCAACGCCGTTGCCGACACCCTTTGCAAAGGTCAACATGTCGGGTACCACTCCGTGGTCTTGGTAGCCCCAGAAGTGGTCGCCGGTTCGACCCCACCCGGTCTGGACCTCGTCAGAAATGTAGAGGATGCCTCGGTTGTCGAGTTCCTTCTTCATCGCCCCGAAGAACCCGGGTGGAGGGGTAGCGAAGCCGCCGACGCCTTGGATTGGCTCGGCGATCATGGCAGCGACATCACCAGCTGAGGTCATCGCGAGGAGTTGGCTGAGGTCACCGACGCATGCATCGGTGAAGGCGTCATCGTCGAGTGACGCGAACGGACTGCGCAGCTTGTAGGGGCCCTGAACGAAGGTGACCTTCAGGCCCGAGTTGCTCGTCGATGCCCACGACGAATGGCTGGTGATTGCCTGCGTCGAGTGCGAGCGGCCGTGGTAGCTATTACGCATCGCCAAGATCTGGTTCGACTTGCGATAGCTCGTCGCCAACAGCAGCGCGGCATCGTTGGCCTCGGTGCCCGACGGGGTGAGAAAGACGCGAGCATTGGGGATACCCGACAGCTCGGCGATCTTCTCCGCGATCCCGATCATTGCCTCGTTGAGGTAGAGCGACGAGGTGTGCACCACCTTGCCGGCTTGCTCTTGGAGCGCCGCGGTGACGGCCGGATTGTTGTGGCCAACCATCGTGGTCAGCACACCTCCGAAGAAGTCGAGGTACTTCTCGCCTTCACCGTCGAAGACGTAGCTGCCTTCGCCGTGGGTGATCTCGATGGGATCCGAGTAGTAGGGACTCAGAAAGGGTGGAAGGCTGTTTCGATAGCGCGCGAGAAGTTCGGCCGTAGTCATAGAAACAGTAAATCCACAGATCACTGAGAGGGCAATGCTCTTTTGTATTGTACAAAGGAGATATGGCCCTCTTGGCAACCAACTCCACCACCCAGGAACCACTCGCTGTGATCGTCGCAGCTGCGAGAGCCAACTTTGGGCCTCGCGGCGCCGATCTCAATGCGCGCCGCATCGCCGAGGTGATCGGGCGTCTCGTCAACCGCGGCCAGATCGCACCGGGTTCGAAGCTGCCGACGGTTCGGGCGCTCGCGGGTGCGCTTCGCGTCAGCCCAAGCACCGTGTCCGAGGCGTGGCGCATCCTGCGCGTACATGCCGTGATCACCACGGATCGGCGGCGCGGCACCGTGGTCAGGTCGTCTCGCGGCGACGTGCAGGGTCGCTACTGGAACGTTCCCGCCTCGCCGGGCACCCACACCTTCGACCTGAGTTCGGGAACGCCCGACCCGGCCCTGCTTCCCGACCTCAGCCGGGCGGTCGAACAAATCCAGCTCGACCCATCGGTTACCTCATATCTCGACACGCCGGTACTCCCCCGCCTCGAAGCCTCACTCCGCGGCTCGTGGCCATATGACCCCGAACGGCTCACGATCGTCGACGGTGCCCAAGATGCGCTCGATCGCATCATCAGCGCCCACATCACCTTGGGTGACGCCGTCGTCGTCGAGGACCCGACGTTTCCCCCGATCGTCGACATGCTCGAACTACAGGGTGCTCGCCTGATCGGCGTCCGTTGCGACGCCTCGGGCATTGTGCCCTCCGACCTCGAGCGCGCGTTGGCGGAGGATCCGGTGGCGTTGTTCGTTCAGCCGCGGGCCCAGAACCCGACCGGAGCGGCAATGACCGCCGAACGGCGAGACGAACTGACCAAGCTCCTCGCCGACTCGGACATGATCATCGTGGAGGATGACCATTCGGGTTCGATCTCGGGCACCGACCTGCACAGTTTCGGCGAGCGGGTACCCGATCGGGTTGTGCACATCCGGAGCTATTCGAAATCCCACGGGCCAGACCTTCGCCTCGCTGCACTGGGCGGACCGGCACCGCTATTGGACCCGGTGATTCAGCGACGCCATCTCGGCCCATCGTGGACCTCACGACTGCTGCAGCAGGTTCTCCTCGAGTTGCTCGCAGATACACAAGGGCAAGAGCACGTCGCCGAAGCAGCGGTTGCGTACACGCGGCGCCGCCGGTCGTTTATCGAACACCTCGTCCAGAGAGGTGTGCCAGACGAAGCGTTCCTCGACCCCGGCACAGGAATGAACGTCTGGCTCCAAGTGAGCGACGAACAATCAACCGTCGCAGAACTTGCTAGCCAAGGAATCGGTGTGGCGCCCGGTCGACCATTCATGGTGACGACGAGCGACCAGGACTACATCAGAGTCACCACAGCAACGCTCGGCGACCCCGCCGAGATCGAACGGGTCGCAACCGCAGTAGCCAAAGCGCGCTAGCCGCAGACCCTGGGCCGCCACGTGAGCGCTAGGCGAAGCTCGACCGTATGGGTGGGTGAAGGCGTATTCGCTGTTCAACTATGTGGAAAATCCAGCAGCGCTCGAACGCGGTATCGAGTTCGTCAACAACGCCATCGCGTCAGGCGACCTGAAGCCCAACGTCGACAAAGTCTTCCCGATGGAGGGCTACATCGACGCCTGGCACTACCTACGAGACGGCAACCGAGAGTCCTACGGCAAAGTCGTCATCGACACCAGCCTGTAGCACCCCAGGAAGCTCCGAGAGCCACGCGGCCAACTGAGACCTACTCGTTGGCTGCGAGGCTGCGGTAACCACCGCCGTAGAAGATCACCGGAGACTTCGGGTCTTCAGGGATCTCCATGGACGTCACGTTGAACATCCCAAACTGATGGTCGCCGGCGGGCAGAATCTCATTGGGGGTCAACGTCATCCACGCGGTGCAGCCGGCAATGCGTGGCGCGCCGTCAACAAGTTCCCAGTCGAGCCCATCGAAGCGCTCATCAGGGGCGCGCATACACGCGTTGCTCACGTCGACTTGGTCTTCACACAGCACGTTCACGCCGAGCACGTCGGCCTTTTGCAACTGTTTCCAGCTAGACGATTCCGTCGTGCAGAAGAAGCCCGCGAGCGGAGGCTCAAGCGAGATCGATACGAAGCTACCGATCACCATCGCAACGGGCTCGTCGTCGACCATGGCGGTAATCACCGTGACCGTAGTTGGGACTTGTCCCATCACCTGTCGAAAGTATTTCGGGTCGATCGTGTCCGTCATTTCTCTATTCCTTTGCAATGAGATTCGCTGCAACTTGGCCACCGAGCCGAGCGTTCGACACCGTGAGTTGCTTATGGCGCCAGAAGCGTTCCCGCGTTCGGAACGACCTGCGGGCGGCCGAGGTGGCCGAGCATCTGCCACGCGGTTGACACCGCGGCGCTCAATACCGGAATGCCGAGTTCGTCTTCGACAACCTGAATTGCTTCGAGTGAAGGCATCTGCACGCATGCGGACAATACGACGGCGTCGACGCCCTCGGTGTTGACCTTCTTGATGTGCTCGACCAGGTTCATCGGGTCTTGAGCGGCGACTTCGAGGTTGTCGGGTATCTCGAGCGCGAGGAAGTCCTGGACTTCGATACCTTCGGCCTGGATGTAGTCGACGACGAGTTCGGTCAGCGGCAGCATGTAGGGAGCGACGAGCCCGATCTTTTTGGCTCCGAGATGGTTGAGCGCATCGACGAGCGCACCGGCACTGGTCACCACGGGAGCTTCAGCCCCGTTGTCGGCAGTCACCTGGGTAAGGCGTTCACTCGATTGGCAGTGGTATCCGTGACCGGTCGCCATGATGGCGACAAGACAGGCGTAGCCCATCACATCGACACGTGCGTCGGAGAGCTCAAGCGCGCACCGGTCGGAGTCCTTGTCCATCGCGGCGAGCTCTTCTTTGCTCACCGTCTTCATGCGCATGCGCGAGGAGTGGAAGGTGAACTCGACGTCACCGAAATGGTCGGCATGCGCGTTCAGTAACGCCGGGATTTCGGTTTCCATCGTGATGTTTGAGCTGGGGACGATCTGTCCGACTCGGTAGCGCTCCATGTTCATGCTCCTACGATTGGATGGGTTATCGAGCCGATGCCCTCGACATGGGCTGTGATGGTGTCGCCCGGCCACATCCACTCCTGAGGATCCCGGCCGGCTCCAACGCCTTCGGGAGTGCCGGTGAGGATGATGTCGCCGGGGTCCAGGGTCATGCCTTTGCTGATGTCTTCGATCAGTGCGGGGATCTTGAAGTACATGTGCTTCGTGTTCGAGTTCTGTTTCTCTTCGCCGTTTTTGGTGAGCGACAGGTTGAGGTTGTGGGGATCGGTGATCTCGTCTGCGGTGACGATCCACGGGCCCATGGGACCGAAGGTGTCTTGCCCCTTGGAAACGATCCACTGGCCGGAACGGCGAGCATCACGAGCCGACACGTCGATCATGACCGTGTACCCAAACACATGGTTCATAGCGTCTTCTGCAGTGACGTTCTTGGCTCGCGTGCCAATCACCGCTGCCAGCTCGACTTCCCAGTCGAGTTGTTGGGTGAGTTCGGGGTTGTGCACGATCGGGTCACCCGGGGCGCACACCGTCGATGGCGGCTTGCAGAAGATCACTGGCTCGGACGGCATCTCTTTAGCGGTATCGAGCGACCGAGCGGACTCGGCGACGTGCTCGGCGTAGTTCAGCCCAATGCCCCACATGTTCTTACGAGGGACAGGGATCGGTGCCAACAGTTCGACATTGGCAAGTGGGATCGACACCCCTGGCGAGTTTCGAAGATTCTCGTCATCGACCAGTGCTGTCGTGGACGGAATGGCGGTGGGCCCGAGGTCGATGAACTCGAGCATGGTTGAGGGCAGGTCGACTCCCGCTACTGACCCGAGCTTAGCGATGTCGACGGCGAGCGGTGTGGTGTCGGTATCGACGACGGCCGCGAGGCGACACTCGGCCAGGGGGTGGTGACGGACGGTGGCTAGCTTCACTGTTTTCTCCAGTGGTGTTGAAAGGGTTAGCTGAGGTATTGGTGGCCGTCGTTCTCGACGAGGGCCTCGGATCGTTCGAAGGCGAGCTTCTCGATGACCGGGAAGTCGTTGAAGCTGAACAGCACGGCGTCTTCGGTCGCCGAACCGTTGGCGTGTTCTCGCCAGGCCCAAGATGGCACGCAGAAGATGTCTTTCTCCTGCCAGTCGAAGCGTTGGCCTGCAATGATCGAATGTCCAGAACCCTTGGCGACCTGATAGATGATGTTGCCAGTGCGGCGCATGGCCTTGGTGGCTTCACCAGGGCGGAGCATCTGCATCGACGCACCCATGGTGGCCATGACATGGCCACCGGTGTGCGGGTTGGTGTAGCGCATGATCACACCGTCGTGTTCGGTCTCGACACCAGCCTTCTCGGCTTTTCGGAGGGCATCGTAGGTTTGGTCCCAGCCGTATCTCAGCAGCGGCGAGTAGGCGCGATCCCATTTGTAGGAGGTTGGTAGGAGGCCCACGGATCCGAAGGTATTGGCGCTGTCGTTGATCGGAAACAACGTCGTTTGGTAGTCGTCGGGGTGCGTCTCGTACCAGTTCGCTTCGAGCGCGTTGGCGAGCGGAATGTCGAGGCCGTCTTGCCACAGAGAGATTTCGCCTCCTTCAGCAACGCCATGGTCGTGCCAGGTGCCGTTCGGTGTGAGAACGAAGTCCCGCTCGCCGAGGTCGACGTGGTGGCCGTCGACGATCGTGTAGGCGCCGTTACCTTCCATGATGAAACGCAGGGCCGACGCGCCGTGGCGGTGGCCGGGGGCGCGTTCTCCGGGGCGCATGACCTGGATGCCACTAAAGAGCAGGCCGCAGGCAGCGCTGATGTCTTTGCGCTTGGGGTTTCGAAGGTATACGACGCGACGTCCGGCGTCCTCGGGGCTGACGAGTTCGAGTGCCCTGAGTGCGTGATCGCGAAGTTCGGCCCATGGCCACAACACGGGCACGGCAAACGCGTGGGGTTCCCACGGTTCGATGTCGTTGGCCACTGTCCAGAGAGCGCCGGTCTCTAGGCGCTCGAGTTCGTTGTAGTAACTCTCGAGTTCCTCGTTGTCTTCGACGCGGGCGCGGCCGAGCATTTTGTCGCGCTCTTCGTACGAGAGGTCCTTGGCATCATCGGTTGCGGTCACGCCTCTCCCCCTTCAGCATTGACTGAATCGCTGCCGGCAGTGAGCAGATCGATGGGCCCTGCGAAGGGGGCCTCGGGCCCGATCGCGCTGTGATCGACGGAGAAGTCGAAGACGTCGAAACGGTTGTAGTGGCCCGTGATGTTGTGCATCTGGGTGGGTTGCACACAGCGTGAGAGGTCGATCTCGGCATAGGCGATGCCCTCGACATCGACGAGTGCATCGCCGACGACCGTTCCATCGGGGCCGATCGTGCCACTCCAGGCAACCTGCTTTCGGTTGAACATCGCTTCGGACTCTGGAGCGATGGCGACCATCGCGTCGATGATCTCGTCGGAGAGCGCCGCACACGCGGTCACGTTAAAGAGCTTGCCTTCGAACGCGTGGGCGGCCGAACGGGTTTGGATGGCGTGGGCCATGTCGTATTCGGCTGGCGCCGTGGGCAAGGCAATATAGGCCGACACGTGCAACAGTTCGCCTTGCTGCAGGAGGGAGAACCTGGCGAGCGTGTTGGT
Organism: uncultured Acidimicrobiales bacterium; assembly: GCA_964494395.1. GTDB lineage: Bacteria > Actinomycetota > Acidimicrobiia > Acidimicrobiales > SHLQ01 > SHLQ01. Next base: position 31,187 of record CAZBTI010000023.1, read on the forward strand.
GTTCTCGCCGCAGGCCAGGGCGCCGAGCGGACCGAGCGTGGTGTCGTGCACGACGAGGCTTGACCCATCGCCTCCCGTCCACGTGAGCTTCTCCGCCCATGTAGGTACGAGCTTTCGATGCCGGCCGATGAGGCGGCCGTGGTCGTCGATCGTCAAGAGGGTGTTGAAGATCGTTCCGGCGCCGATGCTGGAGCGTTCGTTGATTCCGAGCACGACGTGCACCCCGTGGCGGGCTGCGGCTTCGGCGACCAAACGGACCTCTGGGCCGGTTGCGCTGACCGAGGCGTCGTGCAGCTTGTGGAACCACTCGCTGGATTCAAGCGGGCTGACAATCCAGCTCCAATACGGGTAGCCGGGGATGAAGACTTCGGGGAAGGCAATGAGCTTTGCTCCGTTGCCCGCAGCTTCTTCGAGGAGATCGACAGCCTTGCGGGCTGATGCTTCAGCGTCGAGGAAGACCGGAGCCGCTTGTACCGCTGCTGCGACGAACGGTTCTGTTTCACGCATAGAAGGCAACCTTTGATTCGTTGATTCCGTTGATGTGGTTACTGCGCAAGCGGACGGGCGGTGTCACTTGTTCGATGCGACCGACACGAGAGCGCAATTCTTCTAAGAATACGCGAACTTGGAGGCGAGCGACATGTGCGCCGAGACAGAAGTGTGGGCCACCTCGCCCGAAGGCGATCTGTTCGTTGGGCGCACGGTCGATAATGAAACGTGACGACTCATCGAACACTGCCTCGTCTCGGTTGGCAGAGACGTAGTACATAGCCACCTTGTCGCCTGCTTTGATGTGCGCGCCATTCAACTCGGTATCGACGGTTGCCACACGACGCACGAAGTGCACAGCGCTCGCCCAACGGAGGACTTCGTCGGCGGCGACAGCACTGTCGAGGTCATTGTTGACAAAGCGGTCCCACTCACCGGGGTTCGCCGCAAGCACTGCAATGCCATGGCTCAGGGTGTGGCGAGTGGTCTCGTTGCCGGCGACGACGAGCATTAGAAAGTAGTTGCAGAACTCCCCATCGGTAAGGCGTTGCCCATCGGCCTCGCCGAGTGCGAGGGCGGTGGTGACATCTTCTAGAGGTGTCGACACTCGTTCGTCGCGCAGTTGGCGTCCGAGGTCGAATGCCTCAAGCGACGCCGGGTGACCGAAGGGCAGCATGCGTCGTTCTTCGAGGGGCACGGCCTCGACGAGTGGATCGATGAAGCTCGGATCGTCCGAGCCAATGAGCGAGTCGCTCCAGCGAATCATGTCGTCGCGACGGTCGTCGGGCACCCCGAGAATGCGGCACAGCGTCAGGATCGGGAGCTGCTTGGACAGTTCGGTGACGCTATCGACTTCGCCCGAGGCCAACACGGAGTCGATCAACCCACCAGCGGTTGCCCGAACGAAGTCCTCGAACTTCGACACGGCGCGGGGGGTAAAGCTCTTCGAGGTGACTCGGCGCATCTTGGTGTGTTGTGGCGGATCCATTTCGAGCAGCGTGCGGCGGGCGTCATTTTGTTCGTCGTCGAAGTCGTCTAGCGAGATCACCCCGTTGCGAGAAGAGAAGCTGGCGGTATCTCGGCTCACCGCGACGACGTCTGCGTGAGTAGTGACCGCCCAAAAGCCGCGATGACCATCGTGGCGTTCATTCCATGCCACCGGAGCCTCGGCACGGAGTCGCGCAAACTCAGCATGCGGTGGGGCCTCGTGCCATTGATCCGGGTCGGACAAGTCGATCGCTGTCTCCGGTGTCCTCGCTTGCCCCATAGCCTCAACCTAACGCAGATTTGACGATCGCTGCAATACCGTTCTATCAAATGCGCGATGGCTTACGCAATAGATTCCTAACCACACTTCATCTTCCGTATAACCAAACGTGGAGTGAAGCAGGCTGGCCAGATCACACAGAAGTTACGAAGCGAACTTCCGCCTTTGTTGCAGATCGCCATTTGGGCGGCATATAGTTTCGCCATGACCATTGCCGCACATATCGACCACACCGGTGGCACAATCGCTTGGCGAGAATCCGGCGCTGGTCGGCCGGTCATCTTCCTTCACGGATTGGGCGGCACTCGGACTTCATGGGGGGCGCAGCTGGGCGACCTATCCGACGAGTTTCACTGCATTGCCTGGGACATGCCCGGCTATGGCGATAGCGAACCCCTTGCGCCGTTGACCTACGCGTCGATCGCCGATGCGTTGGCGGCCTTCATCGACGAACGCGAACTCGACAAGCCAGATCTCGTCGGACTCTCCTTCGGAGGCATGCACGCGCTGCACACTGCGATTCGTCACCCCGACAAGGTCGGCCGCTTGGTTCTCGCCGATTCGAGCCCAGCGTTCGGCATGGACGGTACGACTCGCGAAGAGTGGACGGCCGCCCGCCTGGCTCCGCTCGACCGTGGTGAAACCCCCGCCGACGCCGCCGAGCATGTCGTCGACATGATCACCGCTGTTCGCTTGACCGGCCAGGTTCGCGACGAGACCGTCGGTGCATTCGGCGAGATCAGCCCCGTTGGTTTCCGAGCCGCCGTCGAATGCCTCCCCTCTAACGATGTGCGGTCAGAACTGGCTGACATCGAACACGAGACGTTGGTGATCGTTGGCGAACTCGATGAAGAAACGCCACCGAGTTACGCAAAGGTGCTCAGCGACGGCATGCCAAACGCAAAGCTTGTTGTTCTCGATGGCGTTGGACACCTCAGTCCAGCCGAAGACCCCGTACGATTTAATGACCACGTCCGCCGGTTTCTCATGACCGGCCAAGACAGGAGCTAACGCCCATATGACTGATATTCGGACTCCCGAGCGGATGGAAATCGTGAACAAGGTGGCCGAGCTCGGCCCGCTGTTCGCGAAGCGCGCCGACGCCGTCGACCGAGATGCGGTGTTCCCCTATGAGAACTGGGACGACCTCAAGGCTGCTGGCCTGCTCGGAATCGTGATTCCTAAAGAATACGGCGGCCTTGGTGGTGACTTCGTGGCCTATGCCCTTGCTTCAGAGGAGCTTGCCCGTCATTGCGCGTCCACTGCGCTCACTTTCAACATGCACGTCGCGACGACGCTGCTCGTCGGCGAGGTTGCTGGGTCGCTCGGTTTGGAGGGCGAAGAGGTAGAGATCCTCGAAGCACGACGCAAGACGCTCTTTGAAGGAATCGTCAACGAGGGCCACATTCACAGCCAGCCGTTCTCCGAGGGCCTCGCAGCAGGTGCAACCGCTGGCTATGCCACCCGCGCCGAGCCCGTCGACGGTGGCTACCTCGTCACGGGGCGGAAGATTTTCGCTTCATTGAGTGGAGCATCCACGTTCCACAACGTGTTGGCTCAGGTAGAGGGCGACGACCGACTGCGACTCCTCGGCATTCCGCACGAGGGCGAAGGCGTGAGTATCGAGGGTGACTGGGATCCGCTAGGTATGCGCGGAACCGACTCGCGCAACCTCGTGATGGACAAGGTCTTCGTACCCCACGAGAACGAGTGGTTGCCGCCGGGCGTGTTCAACAAGGCCGCCGAGCGCTGGCCGTACTTCTACATGACGCTCTCGTTCTCCTACATGGGTCTCATGCGCGGCATTCTTGATTTCACCGAGGACTACTTGAAGAACAGCACTCGCCGCGAGCATCCCATCAAGCAACAAGGATGGGCGGAGATGAACATTAAGTACGAACAGGCCCAAGCGCTCCTGTATCGGGCGCTCGGCGAGGTCATGGTCGATCCGCCGCAAGAACAGATCACCCGTGCCTGGGCATCGCTGGTGACGACCATGGAAGGGGCCCCAGAGTTGGCCTCTACAGCGATTCGTGTGTGCGGCGGCCGTGCGCTGCTGCGCCCGAGTTACATCGAGCGGGCGTACCGCGACTCGCGTTGTGGAGCGACGATGCTGCCGTGGAGCGTCGAGGTCTGCCTGCAACGCCTTAGCACCGTGCGACTGTTCGATGAGGAGCCCAACGACGCATGAGCACCGTGAGCAGTGGCGCAGAATGGCGATGGATTAGCCGGTACGCCGAGCAATTCAAGGCGTGCGAGGTAAAAGAGGGTGAGTTCGCGGTCTTGTTGTACGAGGCGTCGAGCAAGGCCGAGATCGTCGAGAGCGCCCGAGCGGCTCTGGAGATGATCGGTGCAGCGGTCGCCGATGTTCGGATGCCCACTCCACCGAACCCCGGTCCACTGCCGATCCGCTCCACGGGTGCATCCCAGGCGCTCGCCGGACACCGTGCCGCTGTGGCAGCGTGCGCGACCGCGGACTTTGTCGCCGATTGCACCGCCGAGGGCCTGCTGCACGCTCCGGAGTTGGGCGACATCTTGGATGGTGGCGCTCGCATCTTGATGATTTCTGCTGAGCATCCAGAGAACGCCGAGCGATGGGCGCACAACCCCAAGCTCAAGGACGTCGTCGACCATGGCGTCGAGTTGATTTCAGCCGCGTCCGAGATGACGATCACTTCGAAGGCTGGAACCGATCTACGGGTCGACCTAACCGATGCGTTCCGTGCTGGGTCCTACGGG
>CAZBTI010000024.1:0-5737 GCA_964494395.1 uncultured Acidimicrobiales bacterium
CGCATGCGCTCGTATTCCTTCATCTTGTCGACGCGCTTTTGGATCGTCTGGAAGTTGGTGAGCATGCCACCGAGCCAACGCTGGTTGACATACGGCATACCTGAGCGATCGGCGTATTCGCGGATCGAGTCTTGTGCTTGACGCTTCGTGCCGACGAACAGAATCGTGCCGCCGTTTGCGGTGAGGTCACGCACGTAGGTGTAGGCATCTTCGAGACGGTTGAGCGTCTGGTTGAGATCGATGATGTAGATGCCGTTGCGCTCGCCGTGAATGAACCGCTTCATCTTCGGGTTCCAGCGGCGGGTCTGGTGTCCAAAATGGACGCCCGCGTCGAGCAACTGCTTCATTGTGATAACTGCCATGGTGAGCCTTTCCTGCGGTTTCGATGGTGCTGCTCCTCGACGCCGAAGGCGACCGCAGATCGGAGCAACAGAATTCGCTAAGCAGCCCGTTCTGCAATCACATGCAGTGTTGGCCGTTGGGCAGATTTTGCCCACGCTAACGCTAGCGGCGAATCCCCGTCTGAACACCCAGGTCGGACGAATTTCTGACCTCAGTTCGGGCCGACCACCAACCGGACCGAAATGTGCACGGCTCCAAACAACAGCACTGGATCGAAGTACACACCATCCTGTCGGGCACTGAAGTGCGTTCGATCCCCGGCCAAACCCAACACGTCGCCCTGTCCAACCACCTCTCCCCTGCCAACAGCCACCTCGTCGAGGAATCCCACGGTCGTCACCAAGCCGCCCCCGTGGTCGACGGTGACGAAAGACGAACCAGCAACGCTGCCCGCAAAGCTGACCGTTCCGGGAGCCGAGGCAACAACCTCTGCTCCGACGGTCGTGCGGTACTCGATCCCCCGGTTACCGGGCCCAAACTCATGCTCAGGCACACGGAAGGGATCGGTGACCGGCGCATCCACTGGTGGGATGTGGATCTGCTGTTCGGCGAGCTGGCCCACCGGAGCTGCAGCCGCCAGGATCTTTGGCGACGGCGGGCTAGAAGCGACGAGAAACATTACCGCCGCAGCAGATAGCGCTTGCGCTGACCAGGACTTCACAAATGCTCTCACTGGAGCAATCCAGTCTTTTCAGGTTTCCGGGGGAAGCACCTTCAGCGTAGATCGGTTGTGATGCCAGCAACGACTCGAAGCACGAGGGCCTCGCCTCACCCCATTACGCAAGTGGCCGAGAGAGCGTTATGCGGGGCTGTACTCGTTTGCGGTGAGTCGCGATCGAAGCCGCAACACCGATTTGGTATGGATCTGACACACACGACTCTCGGTGACACCGAGGACATCGCCAATATCAGCCAAGGTCAAGCCCTCGTAGTAGTACAAGGTGAGAACGATCTTCTCTCGCTCGGTCATGTTGTTGATCGACTCGGCGAGCAGTTGGCGCATCTCTTCGACTTCGAACGATCCAACAGGTCCGGCACCAGAATCTGGAATGGTGTCGCCGAGGGTCATCGAGTCGCCACCGGAGAGCATCTCATCGAGTGCTACGACGCCAACGAACGAGATCTTCGCGAGCATGCCGTCGAGTTCTTCTGTAGTGACGTCGAGTGCATCAGCGAGTTCTTCGTCGCTGGGGGCACGACCAAGTTTCGCTTCGAGCTTGGCGTTGGCCTGCTCGATTCGCTTGGCCTTGGTCCGCACCGAACGGGGCACCCAGTCCATCGAACGAAGTTCATCGAGCATGGCGCCCTTGATTCGCGAAATGGCGTAGGTCTCAAACTTGTACCCGCGCTCTGGATCGAACTTGTCGATCGCATCGATCAGTCCGAAAATTCCATAGCTGACCAGGTCGGCTTGCTCAACGTTTTGAGGCAGGCCTGCTGCAACACGACTGCCGACGTACTTCACCAAAGGTGAGTAGTGCACGATCAGTTGGTCGCGAAGCTCACGCGTTGGCTTCTTGGTATAGCGAGCCCATAGCGATTCGGCACGTGCTTTGACTTGTTCGTCCACTTTTACATCCCTCTGAGGCCTTGGCGTGCTATGCCCTCGGATGACTCGACCGATGCACTCGCTGCAAGCGTTCTTTGCTCACGTGCGTGTAAATCTGAGTGGTCGAGAGATCTGAGTGGCCCAATAACTCCTGTACTGTGCGTAGATCGGCACCGCCATCTAAAAGATGAGTCGCAAACGTATGTCTGAGTGCGTGCGGATACGTGGGTTTTGACGCCCGCCGATCGACGATTCTGCGCACATCGCGTGGACTCAATCGCTTTCCTCGTTGATTTTTGAACAATGGACGCGCGCCGTCGCTTCCCGTTCCAGCCTCAACTTCGGAATCACTATCTGTGGCAGAAATTTCTTCGAAATGTGCGCTTAGTGCATCTTTGGACGGTTCGCTCAGTGGCACGATGCGTTCCTTTTCGCCCTTGCCCCACACCCGAATAACGCCGAGATTGAGGTCGGCACTTTCGGTATGAAGATCGCACACTTCACTGACGCGAAGCCCAGACCCGTAGAGCAGTTCCAAGATGGCGTCGTCTCGAATCCGTCGAGCCGAGTTGTCGTCAACATCGACGTGTGGTGACGGGTCGTCGCCGAGCAGTTCTGCGAGGTCCTTGTCGGGGAGTACGTTGGGTAGACGCGACGGCGCTGGGGGGCTTGAGATACCAACGGTCGGGTCACTTTCGATCAGTGCCTGTTTCCGGGCCCAGTCAAAGAACCTCCGAAGCGAACTCATCTTGCGTGCGACCGTGCGCCGTGCGTACCCAGATGCATCCAAGTGGGCCAGGTAACGCCGCACGAGTCGACGATCGACTGCGGCGATCTCACTACCGGCGATGGTCTCTGACCACTCGATGAACGCGAGGAGGTCTCGCCGGTAGACCGACAGCGTCGAGGCTTGAACTCCAGTCAGCGATGCTGTGAAGTCTGGGACGAACTGTCGCACTCATCTGAGAGTACTGTCCGCAAGGCGCGAAGTGAGGGAACTTCAGCAGTCCCCGCGGTTATCGAACTCTTTCGATCCACGGACCAGCCTTGGCGCACAATCCTTCGGCCACGAGGTGTTCGACCTCGACAGCAACGGCACTAGGCGACAAGGTCACTCGACTGCACAACTCATCGAAGAGCACCGGATTCCAGCCCAAGGCTTCGAGGAAGGCCGATGACCTTCCATCAGCACTGTCGCCATCGGGAATCACGGTCGGTGGGTGGTGTCCGATCATCAACAAAATGTCCTCGACCGAAAGCACCGGCGTTGCCCCTTCGGCGAGAAGACGATTTGTGCCGACCGACGAGTTCGACGTGATCGGACCTGGCACTGCCCCAACGGGAATGTCGCGTTCTTGGGCCGCATCGACCGTCGAGAGGGATCCGCCAGAAGAGTGGGACTCGATGACTACGACTGCGTCGGAGAGCGCAGCGATAATCCGATTGCGGGCCGGGAACCGCCATTTCTTTGGCCCCTTCCCGGGTGGGGTTTCGCTGACGAGTGAGCCGGCATCGGCCACATCTCTCCATAGCTTGGCGTTGCGCTTGGGATAGATGATGTCGAGTCCACTTCCAACAACCCCGATTGGAGGTGCACGATGACTATCGTGAACGCTCAGTACTCCCTGGTGTGCTGCGGCATCGATCCCGAGAGCCAGACCAGAAACAACAGACACTCCCGCTTTGGCTAGCTCTGCTCCGAACTCGAATGCACATCGCTTTCCATATGACGTGCAATTCCGGGTGCCGACAATTCCGACGGTCGGGCCAGCCACACCTTCGGATCCGAGACCGAAGAGTAGATGAGGTGGTTCGATGTCGTCTTTGAGTCGTTGCGGAAACGTGTCGCTCCCCCGACGGTGGACCCACATTCCTAATTCGGCAACTCGTTGAAACTCCGCTTCGACCGAAGTTGCCCTAGCGGCGGCACGCCACTTCGCAATCTGCTCTGTGGACACGCCATCGACGGCGACAACTCGTCGAGAGTGCAGTTTCTCCCACGCACCTTTGGCTGTTTCCCCAGCGAGCAACGCGGAGAGCCGGCTGGGACCGATTCCGGGCAGACCGAGTAGCGCAACGAGAAATGCCTCCTCTTCTCGTTCTCCGATGGTCATCGACCGAATCCAAACGGGTCGACGCGCAACGACATTGCCAAACAAAGCTGTTCCACCGTCACCTCGTCGCCTCCACCTTCGAGGTCGGCGATCGTCCGCGAGACGGCACGCACTCGGCCCACTCCTCTGGCCGAGAGCCTCCCCTGCCCCACGGCCGTCTCCAAGATTTTTCGGGCGCTATCGGTGAGAGGCACTACAGCGTCAAGTTCACCCGGCTCGATCCGAGAGTTGATCGCCCCGTGTCGGGCAATCGCCCGAGAGCGAGCGTCGGCGACCCGCTCGGCAACATCGGCACTGGTCTCACCTTCGGGCTGAGCGAAAAGTTCCGATGGCATCGGGCGTTGGACGCCAATCCGAAGGTCGAATCGGTCGAGCAGGGGACCCGAGACACGTCGGTGATACCTCGCTCTGGCGGCATCGCTGCACCGACATGCACCGGGCGCTCCGGATTCGCCGCACGGGCACGGATTCATCGATGCCACGAGCAACACCCCTGCTGGATACTTACCTGTGCCGTGGGCTCGGGTAACCCGCACCACGCGCTCTTCGAGCGGTTGGCGCATGCCATCGAGAGCACTCGGCGTGAACTCTCCCAACTCATCGAGAAACAACACGCCTCGATGTGCGAGCGAAATCTCGCCCGGGCGCATCGTCCCCGCACCTCCTCCGATCAGCGATACCGGCGAGGCACTGTGATGGGGAGCCCGGAACGGCGGGTCGATGAGAGGGACCTGATCGGCGCTGAGCTCGCCAGCGGCAGAGTGGATGCGAGTGACGTCGAGCGCTTCGGCCTCGGTGAGATCGGGGAGCAACCCGGTAAGTCGACGGGCGAGCATGGTCTTGCCCGCACCGGGTGGCCCAACCATCAACAGGTGGTGCCCACCGGTCGCGCTAATGGTGAGTGCGAGCTTGGCGAGTTCCTGGCCGCGGATGTCGATCAGGTCGGGGCGTTTGCGCCGCGAAGCTGGAGCCACGAGATCGGCTGGGTCGGGCCACGACGCATTTCCCGTCAGACAGTCGATGACCTCGTTCAGCGTGGAAACCGGATGCACCTGCTGATCGAGCAGCGTCATCTCCATGCGATTGCCGTCGGGCGCCACGATCGACTCGGTCTTGACCGCATCGCCCATGGGCAACGCTCCACGGATTGGACGCACAGTTCCGTCGAGGCCGAGTTCTCCGAGAAAGCCGTAGTCGTCGAGCAGCGATCGATCGAGCTGTTCGGTTGCCCCCATGATGCCGATGGCGATCGCGAGGTCGAGGCTCGGACCGCTCTTCTTCAGATCGCTTGGTGCCAGGTTGACCGTGATCTTTCGTTGGGGCCAGTCGATACCGCTCGATTGCAATGCAGCGCGAACCCGATCTCGCGATTCACGGATAGATGTATCGGGCAGACCAACGATGGTGAACGCCGGGAGTCCACTACCGACGTGCACCTCTACATCAACGGGATACCCGCGGACACCGCTGAGCGTTGCTGACCGGACGATTGCAAGCATGACCATTCTCCAAAGCGCAGCGCAGGGCCCGCATCAAACATTCTTTGGAGCGACTTTGCGGCAGCCGAACGAGCCGTACCGACAACCTAGCTACGGACTCTGACACTGCTTCGACGTTGCGAGCCCCTAGGCGAGCAACTCGGGTTCGAGGAGGCCCGCTAGGGCCGAGTCGA
>CAZBTI010000024.1:5837-21272 GCA_964494395.1 uncultured Acidimicrobiales bacterium
GGCGAGCAACTCGGGTTCGAGGAGGCCCGCTAGGGCCGAGTCGACGCTAACTCGGTGGTTCGAGGATGTCCCTTGTAAACCGAACTACGGCGTCGATGTCGGAGTCGCTGAGCACGGTGCCGAATGCTGGCATCTGTCCGGTTGGCCCTCTGCGACCGTTGACGACCACGTCGCGTTGTTCTGCATCGGTAAGGCGGCTCTCCACATCTTGGATGTTCGCCCCGATGCCGCCACCACCGCTTGCCCCGTGGCATTGCGCGCATCGCTGCTGGTAGACCGCGAGACCTTGGAAAAGCTCTTCGTCGGCGTCGTCGGGAAGCACGACTCCGCTACCGCCGCAGCCAACTGCGATAAACGCAGTGACGATCAAGGTTGACAGTGCGCGTCGAGCCACAGCTAGAGCATACTTAGACGTATGGGAATGGACCCGACGCGACCGCACAAGAAGTCCCCTTTTGACTACGTGTTTGTTGTCGCATCGGTTATCGCCGCCGTGGCACTTCTCGCCTGGGCTCTTCTCGGCTAGAACGCCCCTTCAAGTACCTCGACCGATCGACCAGTCACCGCCACTACATCGAAGCGCAGTTCATCTCGGCGACGCCGGTTCTGTCGCAACCATGCCAGCGCTAACTTACGTACCTGTTCTTGCTTGCCAACATTGACTGCCTCGGCCGGACTGCCCCATTTCCGAGTCGACCGGGTCTTGACCTCGACAAAGGCAACCGTGCCTCGGCGACAGACCACAAGATCGAGCTCACCCCGGCCACTTCGCCAGTTCCGGTCGAGCACGATCCATCCCCGACGCTCATACCAACGAGCAGCCAACTCCTCGCCCTGCCGGCCCAGTTCTTTGCGCGCAAATGTCATAGTTCAAGACACTACGAAACGGGTCTGACAAGACGGGTGGGCCTAGATCGAGGAAAGGATGACCTCTGCCAGCGCCTGCGCCTCCGCGTCTGTGCTCTCGATTGATTTAGCGACGTTATCGACCAATTCTTGGAGCTCGCCAAATGCATGGGGCGAGTCGGTCTTTAACGCTTCGCAAACGTCTTTGGCAACGGTCGAAATTTCCAACGCACTTTTAGACCGCTCAACCTGTTCGGGAATCTCTCCCAAGCGAATGGCAAAGTTCGTTTCGAGCAGTGTCCGGTCCCTTTGTGCGAGATCGAGGAACGATGCGCGAGCTTCCTCACTCGCCTCCGGCGGAACTCGCCAATCGGCATTCGTGGAGGCGATCCGTCCAATGGGCCCGTACGAGACCTTACGGAGCTCCGCTTCCGGAACGCCCAGTCGATTGAGTACGAGTTTGAATCGGAGAAGGTCGCCCCCAATGCTCGGGTTCGACAGAGTCGAGGCCTGTGGTTCGAGTATGGGTAGTCCTGCTACCTCGGCGAAGTCGGTACGGATATCTCCCGACGCGGGAGGATACGTGCGAGCAACGACAGCCTCAGTTCCAAAGGTCGATGTCCAATCCTCGAGAAAGGATGCCAGCGTCCGCTTCTGCCGACGGAGGAACACATCGAAGCTGAAGGTCACCGTTCTTGCGTGGACAGCTTGGCAGTAGCTCGACTGAGCTCCTCGATAGTGTTCGCGTAGGTACACGACCACCTGCGGCGAAACACCGTCGAGGACGGCGGCGACATTGGTTGGAGGAACCCGTTGGAAGGCCTCACTGCTCAGGATGGTTGTCTCACACTCCGGAGCGCCGCCTCGTCCGCCGAGAACCTCGGACCATCTACTCGTCTCGATCTCGCCCGCCTCCACAGCGATGGCGAGATCGTGGTGAGCAATCTGGCCACCCGGCGATTCCGGGTACCAGAAGCCCTGCTCCTCGAGCTCGCTTCGCCAGAAAGCGAGGTGCGACTGGATTGCGGTCGTCCCCGTCTTCTGGCGACCGATATGGAGGATCAGCCGTTTCTCTGTCATGAGCGACTCGCGACGTAGAGCCCTGTTGGCTCTAGGACGGTCAGCGGTTAGCGACCTTGGACTTGAGTGGCTCCCACCATTCACGGTGATTCTTGTACCAATCGACCGTGATGTTCAACGCCGACTCGAGATCGGTCTGTGGAGCCCAGCCCATTGCACGAAGCTTGGAGCTATCGATGCTGTAGCGGCGGTCGTGACCGAGACGATCTTCGACATACTCGATCATCTCTTCGCCAACGCCGACACGGGCCAAGATCTGCTCGGTGAGCTCTCGGTTCGTCAGTTCGTTGCCAGCGCCGATGTTGTAGATCTCCCCAACCTCGCCCTGTTCAAGAACCATCTGGACGGCTCGACAGTTGTCTTCGACGAAGGTCCAGTCACGAATGTTCAGTCCATCTCCGTAAAGCGGAACCTTGATGCCGTCGATGAGATTGGTGACGAATAACGGGATGACCTTCTCGGGGAACTGGTACGGGCCGAACTGGTTCGCCGAACGCGTGACCATGACCGGGAGGCCGTAGGTCTCGCGGTATGCGAGAGCGACCAGGTCGCTACTGGCCTTTGACGCGGAGTAGGGCGAGCGCGGCTCGAGACCGTCGGTCTCGACAAAGCTGCCCTCTTCGATCGAACCGTAGACCTCGTCGGTCGAGATGTGCAGGAACCGCTCCACCTCGTTCATGCGGGCAATGTCGCACATGACGTTGGTGCCCGACACGTTTGTCGAGATGAACGCATCAGGGCCCATGATCGAGCGATCGACGTGCGATTCTGCGGCGAAGTGGACTACATGAGTGTGCCCGGGCATTGCCGCGCCGACATCGTCACGGCTGCAAATGTCGCCTTGGATGAAGGTGAAGCGAGAGTCGTCTTCGAACTCTGCCAGACTCTCGCGGACGCCTGCGTAGGTAAGTGCGTCAAAGACGGTCACCTCTGCGTCGGTATTCGCCATGACACTACGGACGTAGTTCGAGCCAATAAAGCCGGCACCGCCGGTGATGAGAATTTTCATTTGAGTCAACTTCTAGGTTCGGGGTGGATTCGGGATCAGGGTGTTTTGTGGAAGGTCTGCGCGCTTTGGGTTTGCAGCGTCGCGTTCGGAAAGAATCGGGTCCATGATTCCCCAGTCGGCAGCGATCTCGGGATCGTTCCAGGCCACGCCGAGTTCATCGGCTGGGTTGTAGTACCCGTCGACGAGATAGGTGATGACGCAGTCGGTGATCGACGCGAATCCGTGGGCGACGCCCGGTGGGATGAACAGACCCATGTGGTTGTTCTCTCCCCCATCGACCTCACCCATGTCGAGCATTTGCGTGACGCCTTCAGTTTCTGAACCAACACGAAGGTCGTGTAGCACGACCCGTGCGTGACCGAATGGCACGTACCAGTAGTCGGCTTGGTGGAGGTGATAGTGCAACCCAACAACGGAGCCGGCTTGGCGGTTGCCACGGTTGCCTTGAATCATCTCTCGCCCGAGGTTGAACCACTGGCGGCGGTACGTCTCGACGAAGTACCCGCGCTCGTCGGAGAACACCTGAGGGTGAACTTCGACGACTCCGGTGATGTGCTCGGAATCAATAAACTCTGCCACTTTTGAATTTCCTTAGCGTTGGTCTAGTTCGACGATGGAATGGTCGCCCAGCATGAGGCGCAGGCCTGCTGGAGTGCGCTTTGTGCGGGTGACTTCGACGTGTGAGCCGATAAGCGAATCGGTGAGTCGAGTGACATCGGAGATCGACGACCCTTGGAGGATCACCGAATGATCGAGCTCTGATGACGAGACACGGCACTCGTTCCCGATCGACGAGTACGGTCCGACATAGGAGTCTTTGATGACGGTGCCTTCGCCGATGACGGCGGGGCCGCGAACAGTCGAGTTGATGATCTGCGCGCCTTCAGCAATCTGTACACGTCCCTCGACCGACGAGTTCTCGTCGACATCGCCCGCCACCGATCCATCGATAGTGTCGAGGACGAGACGGTTGCACTCGAGCAACGGATCCTTCTTGCCGGTGTCTAGCCACCAGCCTTCGAGTACCTCGTGAACAACGAGTTGGTCGTCGTCGATCAGCCACTGGATCGCGTCGGTAATTTCGAGTTCGCCACGCTTGGACGGTTCGATCGTTGCGACCGCCTCGTGGATCGATGGGTCAAAGAGATACACACCGACGAGCGCCAAGTTCGATGGTGGATCGGCTGGCTTCTCGACGAGGTGGATGACCTCGTTTGCCTCGTTGATCTCGGCAACGCCAAACGACGATGGGTCGTCGACCTCGGCGAGAAGGATCTGGGCCGATGGTGACCGGGTCGCCATGGCCGGTGACTGGAAACGTTCGACGAATCCAGAGAGATCCTGTTCGAGCATGTTGTCGCCGAGGTACATCACAAACGGTTCGTTACCGAGGAAGTCCCGGGCGATCAGAACGCAGTGGGCCAGACCCGCAGGTTCGCGCTGCTCGATGTAGGTGACGTCTGCTCCGAATTGGGAGCCGTCACCGATTGCATCTTGGATATCGCCACCGGTTTGTGGCGAGATGATGATGCCTATCTCGGTGATACCGGCGCTGACTAGCGACTCCAAGCCGTATTGCAGAATTGGCTTGTTCGCAATCGGAACGAGCTGTTTGGCGGATGTGTGCGTTATTGGACGAAGACGCGTTCCAGCGCCGCCCGAAAGAATTAGACCCTTCACATGCGCCGAGGGTACCGCTTGGTAGGTAGGTCATTCAATTCCGACTTTTGCCCTCCCGAAACTGGGCTCCTGAGCGCTGTTTACTCGCTGGTCGCACCGGCCTTTACGAAGATCCTGATACAACTGAACCAATGGACAGCCCCCGACCAATCGTCGTACACATTCATCTGTTCAAGAATGCGGGCACTTCGGTCGATGCGGGTTTGGAGGCACACTTCGCCAGTGAATGGGAGACGTTTGACCAGCCTGAAGGCGGAACATTTGGCCAGCAACGCTTGCGTTCGTGGCTTACCCAAAAACCGGGTGTTTCAGCATTCAGTTCGCACCAGTTACGTCCGCCGTTGACGTCAGATGATGAATTCGAGTTCGTCCCGATCGTCTTTCTCAGACATCCCTTGGACAGGATCAGATCTGCGTTTGACTTTGAGAGCCGGCAAGGCCCACAGACACCAAGTGCGCAGATCGCCTCAGAAACGAACTTCTCCGAATGGGTCGAGTTTCATCGGAGCAAGAATTCTTCACAGTGCCGAAACTTCCATGTCATGTCGCTATCGCAGCTCCGAGACGATGAAACTGGAATCCCGAGACCTGGGGTGTCCGCCGACGATCATCTCCAGTCAGCGAAAGAGTTCCTCTCCTCGCTAGAGACCTACGGGATCGTCGAACACTACGACGAGTCCTGGCAGCGTCTACGCGAGGTTATTCAGCAACACTTCCCGTCCTTTGCTGGTGCGAGCAACAGAAAGAACATCACACCGGATCGTTCTGCCTCTGTCGAAGCACGATTGGACGACATGCGATCCCAACTCGGCATAAAGACGTTTCGGTCGCTCCGCGAAACTAACGAACTCGATCTCGAGCTATTCCGTTGGGCGAGCAGACGATTTGTCCGGGCGAGCCAGGAGTAGCTGCGGCGATAGTGCGGCCGAGGACATCGTTGTCACGACCCGCTGGCTTAGGAAGACAGGTATTCGTCGACAGTTTGTTTCGGCACAAAGTTGGCAACAATGTTCGCTATCTCGGCGACCTGTTCGGAGGTAAACGGTCGCTCGAGGGCATTCACCGGCTTCATCTTGGGCTGTGGCAGCCTTAGGCCGTACTGGCTGTCGAGATAGTTGCGGTCTTCTTGAGCGCACGACAACAACGCGTCACCCAAGGCATCGTCTACGCCCCAGAACGAGCCGTTGGAAGCACCAAGTGTTCCGGTCCACTCCCCGAGGTGATCGTGGAATGGAAGGTGGTCCCACAGAACGGGTGCCGTACTTCCTTCGGCGAAGTGACGAGCGTACAAAAGCGCTGCCTCGACCTGCACGGCGGAGAGACCCGCTCGACTATGGGGAAGTTTTGCTTCGACCTTCCATTGGTCGAGAACGAACCGCTCCATTGCGCCGGGAGTGAACTCCTGCACGACGACGTCATCGGAGAACCGCTCCCAACGCCGAAGGATTCGAGAGAAGCGGCTCGAGAAATATTTCTCTCGACTCGTGAAGTACTCATCGACTGGGAGCAAGCACTGCAGACTCCGAACGACTTCGACATAGGTCGAGTTGAACAACGAGACGTGTTCCCGGACAAAGAAGAGCGTTCGGATCGAGACCCCTTCGCGCCGTATCTTTCGAAAGAACGACAGGTCGTCTTGGCCGCTCAGATGCTCGAAGGCCTCCGAGGAAATGACGAGGCGTTCTTCCTCAGATTCCCGAAGTTCCTCCCAGAAACTGGCTTGAATCTTCTTTTGTGCAGGCGGTGGAATTCGTTGTGCTTTGCGACCCGTCGAAGCTTCGATCGTACGAACAAGGCGATGGTGGTTCGTGCTGTCGTTTCGGCCCGACAACATGTAGCGAACGCCCTGTTGCGCCAGCGCGTCGGCCTGCTCTGTCAGAAGCTCCTGGAAAGAACTCGACCCACACTTGTGAGCCCCGATATGAATCGTGAGCTGGCGAGACGTCATCACTGCACCTCGCAGGTATCAGGGCCGCAAACCAGCCTAAGAGGCATCGATCTCCACCCCGAGTTTGTAGACACAGCGTCCGGGCTTGCCGTAGTCCCAGCCGATCAAAACGTATGGATTGCTATCCTCGGCATCGACATCAAAGAACGATGCGTACGACCAGCCGGCCTCTCCATCGTCTCGTTCGTGCGTTGTCCCCTCGAACTGCCACTTCACACCATCCTCGGAGCTGTAGAAGACGATGCTCGACGGGTTGCGCTTCTTGCGCTTAAGAACGTACGCCAACAGCACGAAGCGACCGCTTTTCGGGTCGCGCATGAGGTCGGAATGAACAATGACATCGCCCTCCCGAATCCGCTTATCTGGGTGCCCGGGAGCTCGCGGAAGAACAGCTCTTGAGCTCGAACCCATCGCGTCCGACCAGCCCTTCTTATCCCGCTTTCGCCATGGGCTCACCGAGCCTTGCTTTGCGTGATCTACGACGTCGGCGAGGGGCGCACGGGCTTGGGTCACGAAGGCATCATCTTTGCGCCAGCCGCCCTCTTCCTCTTCACCTTGGCTATCCATGAACAGAATGTTGACGTACTCGGTTCCATCGACCTCGTTGACCAAGACCGGCGTGCCACTCACGTTGAAGTGAGGAAAGCCTGCCGAGTAGGTCGCGATATGACCGAGATAGGTAAAGCGAATGCGATCAGCGTCCAGGTCTTCTTGTGATAGCCACGCCAGGCCGATGCTGCTACGACCGGGGGCTCGGGTCTCCACGTCATCGATCAACGACGCCTCCATCCCGAAGTAGTCGTTCTGACCGGTGTACTCCGAGTGCAGGAACGCGAGTACTCCATCCTCGAGGTGCAGAAGGTTCGTGATCCAGTGCCGGCCGTTGTTTTGGTCGGCTAGGTGTTCGGGAACCTCGAAGAGCTTGTGCTCGTTGACGATGCAGAACTCCGAGGATTCGAGCTTGTCTAGGTCTCCGCGGACGACCGTGTGAGACAGAAATACGTCACCGTTCTGTTGCATCGCCGTTGGGAGCAGCCACAAATCGGGGTTTCTCTTGAGCCGGGTGATCGGGGCATCGATGATCTTGCCTTGGGTCAGCGCTTCGATCGCCGCGCGGTCGAGAAGCACCGTGCTTGGATCTGAGTAGTCTTCGATCGAAATCTTCATGCGCTGACGATCTCCAAAGACGCTGCGGAGATGACGAGCTCAGCATCGTCGATCAATGGTTCGACGACGATCAGGTGTGTTGGGACTTCGGACGTCGCGGGCATGGAGAATTCGAAGGAGAACGTCGACTCTGCCGGGTTCGCTACGGTGCGGAAGAACCCACTGTGGTCGCTGTCTTGGGGCAGGTACGCCGCGCGAAAAGGCAGACCGCCGGGGGTCGAAGACATAGTGGTGAAACTGAGTCGAACGCGCTGGCCGAGGGACGCGGAGATCCAGTCAGCACCGGTCGAGAACCGCATTCCTGACAGCGGCGTAGCGTCCCGGTCAATGACCGTGAGGAACAGCTGCTCGTCGGCGTTCATAGAAACTTCGCAGCCCTCCTGGTGAGTCCAGTGGGCATCGAAACGAAGGTCGAAAGGGCGGGCGCGCCAGCGAAGAGCAGGATCAAGAATGATGGGCGCGAATTCGAGCGAGCCATCGACATCTGACGGAAAGGGAGACAACGTTAGTTCACCTATAGGTATTGGGAATAGTGGATGGGTCTTTGGCCATTTCCTTAAGCGCATCGCGCATCTTGACCTCGGGCACCCAGCCCAACTGGCTTCCAGACCGCTCGATGTTCAAGACATTCGCTGGAACATCGAACTCTCGGCCAGGTTCGAAACTCACACGGATCTCGGTGTCGAAGGCCTGCTCGGTCTCGTCGAGCACCTCGAGGAGCGTCAAGCCGCTGCCCGATCCAACGTTAAATTCGGTGAACCCACCGTCGTAGTCCGAAGCAGCTACGAAGGCCTGGGCTACGTCAGCAACGTGGATGTAGTCGCGAACGACGGATCCATCTCCCCATATCGAGAGCTCCTCACCGGTCAAGGCCGCGTTCACGGCTGCAGCGATAAAGCCTTGCTTGCGCCGCGGGTCTTGGCCCAACCCGAACGGGTTAGAGATGCGAAGAGACCGCACCCGCAAACTCGTCATGCGGGCCAACACTCGCAGGTAGTTCTCGATCGCGACCTTGGAGGCTCCGTAACCGTTGATCGGCATCGAAGGCGTGTCCTCGCGAATGTCTACACTCGCACCGTCGCCGTAGACGGTTCCACCAGAGGACGCAAAGAGGAAGCTCTCCACACCGTGCTCTGCGCAGAGTTCCGCGAGCGCAACCGTCGACTGGACGTTCTTCTCAATGTCGATGGCGAGGTTGGTGTTGGCTGTCGCTGGAAGGTTTGACGACGCGAGACAGACGACCACATCGGCAGTCCGAAGCTGATCGACGTAGAGATCTGGTTGGTCGAGTGCAGCCACAACGGTCGGGAACGGATAGTCCGCTTCCGGTTCGGTGTAGTCGACGACCGTTACTCGGTAACCAACTTCTGCAAATGCCCGACAGGTGTACCTGCCAATGAATCCGAGTCCGCCGAAGATAACAGCGACCTTGTCGGACTCAGATGTGGGTGAAGCCACGGCCCCTCAGTTTCTTTGTTCCGAGGAAGTTGGGGCTATCTGCGCCCTTGACGATCATGACCCGACCGCGGTCCATCGAAAGCGAACGGATGTGGCCGTAGCCACCGAGGTCGGCAACCAACTCGAAGATGAGGTTGACCATTCCTGGCTTGTCGAACCACGGGTGTTCAGGGTTCTGCATGGGCTCGGTGAACGACCACGCCCAATCCTCGATGATGTAGGTCCCGCCGACCTCAAGCTTGGGCCATACCAACTCCAAAGACTGAAGGGTCAGGTCGTACGTGTGGGACGCGTCGTCGATGACGAGGTCTAGACCATCAGCAAAGTTTCCTTCGAGAATCTGCGGGATGATCTTTTCGTCCGCCTGAGAGGTTTCAAAGTAGATGCGGACGTTGCGGTCAGGCCGTTGATCGGCGGTGTAGCTCTCGATGGCCTCAAACGGCTTGTCGATCTCGACGCCTACGAGAACCTCTGGCTTGAACAACTGATCGATCAGTGCAAACGAACCGCCTTGGAAGACACCGAGTTCGAGAATTCGCTTCGCCTTCAGGCGCTCAGCCATCGAGAAATAGAAGTTGAGCATCGGCAACGACTTCACGATGGTGAACGAGTTGATTTCCGACGGGCGCCGGTTCTTTCCGGAAGTCAGATCGACCACGAAGTCGACCCCGCCGACGTTGAACCCAGAGGTCAACGAACCGGAGTATTTCTCGGCAACAGTACTCATGATTTTCTACCTTTTTAGAGGGTTTGGCCCAGTGTGCTGTAGGGACTCAAACGGTGGGAAGGGCCGTATGGCCTACTTCTTCAGATGCATGCCGAAGAGAATTTCTGCGAGCAATCCATCCTTGAGCTTGTCGATTTCGTTCGGCGGCACGAAGTCGAAATCGGATTCCTCTGGTTGAGTGAATCTCAGTGGCAAATCGGCATCATCGGTGTAGTGCGAAGCAACGTACTCGTTGCTCTGTTCGAAATAATTGAGCACTTCCATGCGACGTTCGAACGTGACCCGAGACTCGCGAGACTTCTTGATCTGCGAACCCATCGCGACCTCATCGAGGAAGTGAAAGAATCGATTGTCGTGCGCATTCTCGAAGAGATTCGGGCTGGAGAGAGCCAGTTCTTCGGCAGCGAGGCTGTAGCTGTGGTTCTCCTGGTGACCGGAGAGTTGAAGACCGGAGCCGTCGATGCCAACGTGCTCGAAGAAGTCTTGCACGACGTCTCCTCCTGCGAGACGCTGCCGCTCGTATACGCGCACCTTGATCGACGACGCCATGTTCTCCCACGTCTTGAGAGTCTGAGCCCAGTCACCGCGATGATCCTTCTGACGGAAGAACCATTGGTCGAACGTCAAGCCTGTCTTGAGACCCCACTGTTGGTATGCAGAGAGAAAGTACAGATCTTGTCGACGGATATAGAACAAAACATCGACCTCGTGCTTGGCCAATGCTTGGCCAAGCAGCCCAGCCCAATCGACCTGGTTCGAGAGGTTCTCTGCCGAAAACAGAATCCGTTCGAAGTTACCGGCCTCAGCCTTTGCAACGAGCCCCCCAAGCATTGCATCGAAGCGCTCGGGGCTCGTCTCATCTTGCGAGTTGATGAGGTCCTGAAAGCCAAACACTTGGTAGCCGTGCACCTTGCCGTCGACGGTGAGGTCCGACGCAGGGATGAAGATGCCCGCTGCTTCAAGTGCACTCAGATTTCGTTGCAATGCCTTCTGAATTGAAGATGTACCGGTCTTGCCGGCGCCGATGTGAACAGTGATGCGCATTATCCCTGAAGCCTCGCAATCGTTGAGGCGTAGATCTCTACGTAGTCGTTGGCCACCCGCTCCATTGAGTATTTCCCCGTTCTCTCTTTGGTTCCTTCTACAAGTTGCGCGTTCCTCATTGGCTCGCGCACTTCGAGCATTGCTCGCTTCAACACATCCACATATGCCAGGTCATCATCGAGCCAAGGAATCACTATCCCGGCCGAAGACGCGTCGCTGACCAACATCGTGGGGATGTTTCCAGCCGCTGTGGCAATAGATGGCGTCCCTGTCTGGATCGCCTGGATCAGAATCAGTGGGTACGACTCGCCAAGGAATCGAGTGGGCAACAAACAGCAGTCGCTGAAGCGAAGCAGCTGATAGATCTCGGTCTGAAAGCCGAGGAAGTGAATCGCAGGATGCGAACCCCACTCCTTCTCCAACTCTTCTTGGTACTCGTCGGCGCCCACGAGTATGAGCGCCACGTCTTCGCCCGACTGATGCAACTGCACGGTCGCGGTGATCGCGTCCTCCCAGCCCTTCTCCGGGATGGGTCGAGCCACGAGGATGTAGACGAACGTGTCCTCCCCGATTCCCATTTCGCTGCGAGATTTGGACCACTCACCTGGAGCGATCGGCATTCCGTTGCTGAGCTTCGTGGTAGGAGCAGTTATCCAACTTCGGGAATCGAGATGCTTGGTGTTCTTGTCGGCGGTGTATACCCAATGCTGCACTCCTCGACAGATTGTGGACATGCCGTACTCCCAGACCTCGCTGACCTCATAGGAGCCATGCAAGCTCGAGATGAATGGCAGCGTCTCGGTGACTTCGTTCTCGAGGAAGAACAGCCCTTCAATCCCAATGTGGTGAGAATGGACGATGTCGATGCAAGCGTTGCGGAGGAACTCAACTGGTCCGACCTTGCGAACGTCATCTCCGTGATACACCGGGATGCGGGAATCGAGCAGGTCCCACATCTCTGGTTGAACATGGGAATCGTCCACGTACAGCATTGAAACGAGGATCCCGCGGCTGCGAAGTTCGTTCGCGAGGTGGATCGGGAAGAACTCTCCGCCACCCACATGGAACCCGAGGAAGCCGATAAGCACGTGCAAACGGTCGGGAACGCTTCGGAGCAAGCCGTCGACGCTGAACACATCGACAAGGGACTGCGCATTGGGAAGCCCGCCGCCATTTTCAAACTGTGTCTTCAGTTGCGAGTAAAGCTGCCAGGTAATGTCATCTGACACAGACCAACGATTGCGAATTGCGAGCGCAACCCGCTCGTGTTCCTCGTAGTACAGCGCTTTACGGTTCGCCGGTGATGACGTGTTGTTCCCGTGTTGACGGAAATACGTCGTGGCTGCGTTGTCGTAGGCAAGCTTTCCGCCTCGAGCAAGCTCGAGATAGAGATACCAGTCGCCAAGGATCGAGTACGTTTCCGCGGTCTCCCAGATCCGTTGCTCGAGATCCTGCCTGCGGAACAGACTGCCGCCCACGTTCGGTATCACGTTGAGTACCGAGAACGCGTGCGCAAACCATTCGTGTGCCGGGGCGCTTCTCGCTCCGCCCCAGATGTTTGGTTGGGCTCGCTCTCGATATTGGTCGAGTCCGTGCATCACATTGGAGTGCTCATCCATGAACTGGATTCGGCCAAATGCGATCATCACCGCAAGGTCGCGAAAGTGCGGCACCATACGTTCGAGAAAGTCGATCTCTGCGTAGTCGTCGCTTTCACAGATCCAGACGAGGTCACCCTTCGCCATCTCGCAGCCTTTGCGCCACTGCCGGAATACATTTCCCGAGTTCGTTTCGTTCGGAACGAAGACGGCATTGCCTTCGTAACCTGCGATCAACTCTTGGATGACCTCATGGCTGTTGTCGGACGAGCAGTCATCGAGGATGATCACTTCGATGTTCTGATACGTCTGTCGAAAAATCGAACTGAGTCGATCTCGCAAAAAAGCCGCATGGTTGTAGTTCGGCACGATTACCGAAACCAGGGGATTTTCGATGTTGTCCCCTGTATTTACTATGTCCACTGCCGGACCTTTCACAAAATTCCAGACCGGTACACCAGTGGTACCGGAGATCTACGGGTTACACAAACAGGCCAAAGCCCCGAAGAGGGTCCTAGGACTGGTTGCTCGGGCGAAGAGATGAGAACTCCTTTTGGAACTTCTCGAGTTCGGGATCTAACGAAACCATGCTTTGGAGGGCTGCGACTACCGAACCGGCAGCCGTCTCCAAAGCGAGGGGTGAGAGGTTGTCCTGCCAACCAGTGGGCAAGACTTCGGTATCCATCACTCCCGCATCAAATATTTGGAAGTCGACGCCAGGAATGCCAGATGCCACGGCTGGTATGAGGTCGTCGATCACCCATTGTTCGGCTGCGGCATTGTTCGACGACGATGGGCTTCCGACGATTTGTATGGTCGACCCTCTGGAAGACCGGCGGGCATCTACCGTTCGTGGAAGCGTGAGGATCTGTTGAGCCTCGCCTTCTCGGTCGGAGAGACTCCCGAGCTGAGCTGCGGTGTTTGTCTGAACCAACAGTCCATCAAACAACGCCAGTGTCGAAAGGTGCGCATCGATTACGCCTTGGTCTTCAAGGACCGACGTATCGAACAACAAGGCTGAATGAGAACACGCCGATCGAAGTGCATCGACCTGTTCTTGGCCTATCTCGAGATCTCCCAACAGAACCGCATCGAACTCAGCAGCTCGAGTGGCGAGCAACTCTTGTAGGTCAGCCACATGGAAACTCGTCACTACTTCGACCCCAACGAACTGCAAGGCACCGAACGCCTCGACCGCCTCGCCTTGGCTGGCCGATAGTGCGCACAGCACCACCTTGTGACCGAGCTCGGTTAGCTGCTTCAAGGTTGAGAAGAACCTCTTCGCTGACTCAGCGCGCGAAGCTTCTGGGCACACCGCCAAGATTCGTTGCAGCGCAGTGCGGTCCTTTTCGAGTTCGGGGTACTCACCGGGCATGCGATGCGAGGAGATCGTCTGCTGCCATCGGTCGACGAACTTTTGAGCGTTGAGCACTTGGTGGTGCTTGCCAACTTCGGCTACATCGGTGCCGTACGATCGACCCTCGGCATGGATGATGACCGAGGCCGGCTGATAGCGGACCTCAAAGTCGAGCTCGGCGACCTTCATGCAAAGATCGACGTCCTCGTAGTAGGCCGGTGCGTAGAGATCGTCGAAACCACCAAGATCGGAGAACAGCACCCGCGGGATCATGAGCGAGGCTCCGGCCACGTAGTCGACGACTCGGCTGTAGTTTGAAGCAGAGTCAGTGGTTGCACGGCCTCGGGCGTAGTTCCACGCGGTCCCATCTCTCCAGATGATGCCGCCTGCGTCTTGCGTGGCCCCGTCGGGGAAGACCAACTTACTTCCAGCAATTCCCGTGTTCGGAAAGTGGGTGAAGGTTCCGAGGAGGTTGTCAACACTCCCTGGTCGCAGCGTGGCGTCATTGTTGAGGAAGTAGAGGTACTCGCCTCGAGCATGTTGTGCAGCGTTGTTGGAATTTGCTCCAAAGCCGCTGTTCTGAACGGTGGTGACGACCTCGATGCCTTCGATCGAGCGAATATTTTCGAACTCTGGCTCGGTCGAGTGGTCGTCGCCAACCAAGATTTCGAACGGGACGCTCGGCGGATTCGCTGCGATCGATCGCAGACACTCGATCGTCATATGACTCTCGTTGAACGCTGGGATCACGATCGAAACGACTGGCGCCCAATGTTTCGTGAAGGCCGGAAGATCAGCGATTACTTCGAAGGGTTCTACAGCGTCAGCAGCTTCTGGTTCGTCTACAGGAACCTGCGTCACGGCTCGACCACCGATCCGAGATCGCAAGTCATTTACCTCAGCAGCTGTTGGCAGGAGATCGACGAAACGAAGGAGTTCTGCTGTGTAAGTGGCCTTCGCCGCGGCGAGAACACCATTCAACTCCTCAACAGCTGCAGCCACCCGTTCTTCAACAACGGCATCGACATGAGCGTCCGACCGTTCCTGTTGCCCTTGCAGAGCGGCATGAAGTTGGCCGAGCTGCCCCTTGAGCGAGGACAGGTCATCTTCCAAAGAAGTCGAAGCGGCTTTCAGCTGTGCCTGCAGGCTTTCGATGAGATCATCGCGACCCGCCGCCGTAGATTGAGCCGACGTGAGGGAGAGAACAATCTCTTCCTGCTGCTCAACGATCGCACGCAAGTCTCGCTCGATGCTTTCCTTGAGTTGCGACTGACTCTCGGCGACGTGCTGCAACTCGGTCGAACGTTGCAGCTCGCTATCTCTTCGAGCCGCTTCAGATTCATCGAGTTGCGATGAAAGCTCGGTTAGCTCGCTCTTCGCTGACGAAATCTGTTGTTGCGCTGCATCAGCGACTGCACGTGCGTCGTCGATCTCAGAACGAGTAGCGGTGAGCTCGGCTCTTGTGTCATCGACCACGGTCCGCGTCTCATCGAGTTCGGCTCTTGTGTTGACGACCACGGT
>CAZBTI010000024.1:21372-35371 GCA_964494395.1 uncultured Acidimicrobiales bacterium
CATCGACCACGGTCCGCGTCTCATCGAGTTCGGCTCTTGTGTTGACGACCACGGTTCGCGTCTCATCGATATCAGATCGGGCCTCATCGAGTTCCGTGCCGAGCGCAAAGCCATCCATCTCGGTCTTGATGGATACCAGGATCTCTTTCGCCCGCCTTTGACGTGCGTCGGCCACTCGAATTTCGCTGTGCAGAAGACGTTCTGTTGCTTCGAGACGAGTATCGAGCGACGTGAGCGCATTTCGGCTTGTACCCGTTGCTCTCCGAACTCGTTGATCTATCGCTCGATCGAGTTCGGCGACTGCGGTTTCCAATGCATCGAGTTTGGCGACCTCAACAGAGGTACCCTTCTTGAGTTCATCCAGATCGCGCCACAGCGCTCCCAGGTTCTGCACCTCAGGGCGTTCGATGGACTGATCGATCCGACCGAGGTGCGCGTTGATTTGCCCGAGGCGTTCAGCTTGACGGCGATCGAGATCACTTAGCCGCTCATGGGCGAGCGCGCCGCGTTCAATAATCTTGCCGAGTCGTTCTTTGACATCGAGGTGAAGATGGCTGGCGTAGGCGACCGACTCTGAGGTCGACGTTTCACGAGGACGAATTGCGTCCAGACGCTTTTGGGCCGCAACCACATCTCGCGTTTGTAAGGATTTGAATTCCTTCAGCACAACAGCTTCGGAATTTGAGAGTTTGGCTGCAACCTCTACATCTCCGGTTTGATGCAGCATTTTGGATTCGAGGAACGCCTCGAGGTCTGACCGTCTGCTCGCAACGTCGAATGGAAGCGGCAGGTCCAACTGTTCGATGACGCGCGTGAAGGTAGCAACGGGTTCGGATACGAGTGCGTGGCTCTCGACGAACGAACGAGCGAAACCTCTCGTGTCGCGTTCCATAGAACGCACGTGTTCGAGCCACAACTGCCTGGCTGGACCATCTGCCATTCCGGATCGCCGAATCAACGACGCGGACACTTCATCTGGCGAACGGTATGCGTGAATGAATCTCGGGCGCAGTTCGAGTTCTTCGAAGACTTCAACCCAAAGCGGGATGAGCCGCGACGCGCGCGGGTCCTTGACGACCGTCAGCCCGTCGAGCGAGAGTTCTTCCTCGAGGACAGCCAAGATCGACCTGCGAGCCTCGGAACGAAACGAGCGAGAGAACTTGCTGACATCGAGGGGGCGAGGATCGTCCCAGGTATACCCGCAACGAGCGAGGATCTCGTCGTGCGCGGTAACCAGCGGAACGAGTTCGAAGAACCCCTTTGGATTCTCTGGTCGCGGCGGAGCGAGGCGCGAACCGGCGTCTGCACCGAGCAGCGTGAGCGCGCCAGCTGTTGCGGACGTGCCGCTGCGATGCATACCCGAAACGAGTACGAGCGCGCGGAGAGGTTCAGACTCAGAATTGCTCATTCACTACCACCCTGAGAGCCACGATCGACTCCTCGCCCTACGTTCATGGAGCTGGCGACTCCGCTTCTGACGAGTCGGCGCGCTTTTCCTTTTCCCAGCGATAGCGGGACACGGCCTTGTAGGCAATGCCTCGTTGGCCTCGCAGACGCCCTGCCTCAGCGTGTAGCTCGTGCCCCCACGCCGAGGTGGTCTCAAGCGCTTCTCGCGCTTCGTCGAGCGCAGCTTGCAACTCGGTTGCGCGCTTCTGCTCGGCTTCCAGCTTCGAAGCAAGCCCGGCTGTTGTTGAGTCGTTTCCGTTGAGTCGACTCTTGAGAGTCTCGTTCTCGTGAACGAGGTGCGCGTTTTTCTCTCGCAACTGCTGCATCTCTATCAGCTGTTGCTCCACTGGTGCCGAAGTGACCGGATTCGCTGAAGCGTCGACGTTGGACGCCCCACTGCGAAGCTGCGCAACCTCATGTTCAAGCGCCTCGACCTTGGCGAGGGCGGTATCGCGATCACGACGAAGCAAGTCGTACAACTTGTCCCCAGGAGCCACCGCCACGACGTACGTCCGTTCGCCGTGTTGTGGAACTGGCTGTTGTTGAGGCGTGCCGGGGGTTGGAACATGTGTCATGAGTGCTTCCTGACGTCTTGAGAATGCCGCGCATCCTCAAACGGTTTGTGGGCCGAAAAAAGCAGTTGGTGCGGTCCGAGATACCCAAAGTGCCACGACCAGAACGTCAGCGCATGGGCATTTTGGAACGGTGATCGGTCGAGCTGTTCGAGGAGCTTCCAGCCCAAACTCGGTTCAGAAACCGATATCCAGAGGTGCCCTCCGGGTTTCACTTTCGTCCACGCGTGATCGATCGTCGCTTCGATATCTGCCATGTCCTTGATCACATCGAAGGAAAGGAAGAGGTCGAACTCACCCTCGGTACGGCCATGGGTAGCGTCGAACTGCCCGTCAACGGAGACCGAGGCCCCGCGTTCAGCCAATAGTCCATGCACGCTGCCCAACGTCTCTGAAACGGCTATGCGTGATGCGTTTGTGGGTTGCAGTTCCTGGCACAGAAGGTGAACAAACGAACGAATTCGACTCGTGTATCCACCGCCGGCGCGCAGTTCGCTCATCCAACGAAGACTCGCCGAGGGATCGTCCGTCGAGTCTTGATGAACGTTGGCAGAGTACGTAACGAAGCGTTGCGCGAATAGGTCGTAGCCATCGAGATATACATGCGAATCTCGACCCGCTTCTACGAGCGCATCTTCTTGCGATCGCCGTTCGATCTCTGTACTTCGATGCAGCTCAAGAAAACGGTTGTATTCAGCCTCAGAGCGAACCGTCTTCGAATGAACGTAGGTGTCCGGCGAACGAGGCAAGATCCCGCTGTCGGCAACAACAGCCAGTTCTGGGTAGTGGATGTTTTCCACATCGCTTGGTTGAAGGAAGTAGCTGAACTTCAAGCGGCTGAAGAAATCGGACCGAGACTCTTTCAATCGCTGACGGTACGAGGTGAGGAGATCGCCCATGGCTGGCGAATTTTGCACCGTGAAGACCGGGTAGCGCTTCGACAGCGCAGGCTCGCCTTCATCGGGAATGGCGCTGAAGTGGACAAACCGGACGGGCGCCTCATTCGCGAAGTAACCATCACTTCTCTTTGAAACGCGGCGATTGTGCAGATTCCAATACGCCACGTTGTAGCCCTCGTGGTGCAGCACTTTGGTCTTCTCGATAAAGGAGGGAATGAAGTCCGCCCACTTCTGGTCGACGAACAGTCCTTCCTCGCTGTCGATCCGACAATCGACCTCAAGGCGCTCCGCCCACCACGTAAGGAAGCTCTCCGTCTGCGGGGAGGGCAGCAGGCCAAGGAAACCCAAGTTGTACATCCCGTACCGCAAGAATGTTGCGGACCGTAGTCCGGCTCGTTCCACCGGCCGAACGATATGAGGGGTGAGGATCGCTTCTGATGACTCGAAATGCTCGACCAGTTCCGACATGGGTGAGAGCACGAAGATGTCTGGGTCGAGGTACACGACAGGGTCGTCGGAGCGCTCGAAAAGATGAAGGAAGGCGAACGGCTTCAGCGCCGTACTCAACTCGGTGATGTTGTAGCGGCTGATCATGCCCAACTCGTCGATCAAGCCAACGTCTTCTAGTGGGACGACCTCAAAGGGCACATCGGAGAAGTCGAGCCCAACAACCTTGTCTGCCAGAAATATCGTGAAGGATGAACCCGGGTGATGACGTTCGAGTTCTTCACCAAGTGTGATGGCGTAGGCGAGATAGTTCTTTGCAACGATGGTGAAGAACCTCATGAGGCCACCTCGCTCAGGTCCACTCCGGCTGCCCTTGCTACCTCGTGCAATTGCACGCGGACAGCCTCCATCGAGAAAGAGTTCTCAACGAGGGCAAGCCCGCCCGCCGACATCTGCTTCCAGAGGTCCTCATTGGTCAAGATTTCGATGACCGCATCTGCAAAGTCATTTGCTGAGTCGCCGATCAACGCGTGCTGTCGGTTTTCTACGCCCATGCCCTCGAAGGCAATCGATGTCCCGACAACCGGCAACCCGGCAGCCATCGACGAGAGCACCTTGCCCTTAATCCCAGCACCAAAGCGCAGGGCAGCGACCGAAACATCCATAGATGTCAGGAAGTCGTCGAGGTCTGGCACGAAGCCGTGGTAGGTGATGCCCTCTCCTGTCACATCGATATCGGCGGGTAACTCTTGGCCGACGATGTGGAGTACCGCTTCAGGAAGCGTTGCCCGGACGCGCGGCATGACGACATCGATCAGGAACCGAACGGCGTCCACATTGGGTGGGTGCCGGAAGCTTCCAACGAAACACACGTTGGCTTGACCGCGATAGGTTATGCGCTTTTCTGGAACCTCGACTGGAATTGCGAGTAGTCGGACCTCACCGGAGCGAATCCGTTCGCGAACAAACTCGAGTTCGTAGGTTGAAACCACTGTTCCAGAGTCGAACTCCTCAAAGAGTAGAAGTTCATCGGTGACGACGCGCCTCGCCGCATTTCTGGCAGCTTGACTCTGCAACTCTTCGGCCTCGCGCAATTGTCGCAAGCCGTGGAGGTCCAGGGAATGGAAAATGAATTTCGCTTCCGGCCAACGAAGGCGCAATTCGTGGTGGTTCCCGCGGGCCACGGCGTAACGGAACGCGAACACAACATCGGGCGGTGTGATCAGATCGAACCTGGAGTCAGGATTCTCCGTATCCAACGGGTAGATGCACTGCACACCGAGGGACTGCAGGTGCGACGAGGTCGAGAGGTCTCTGGTGAGGCCGTCACTCGCGAAAGACACCCTATGGCCAGCCTCTAGCAGGAGGCGGACGATGTTCACCGTGTAGACAGAACCAGCGTCGCGGTCCGGTGTCGGCCACTCGGCATCGATGACCAAGATGTGTTGTCCGGACTCAGGTTGGATGCGTTCGACGATTGCGCTCGGGACGTCAGCGAGCCCAAAGACCGTGCCCTGCAACCAGACCGGGCTTTGTGCCGGCTCGAGGTCGTCCGACGGAGCCGAGGAAGCCTCGTTGGCTTTGGAGGCGATGAACCCTTGAGACACACAGAAGAATCGCTGGTCTATTTCATCGACTTGTCGAAGCCGCCTAGAAGCGGAGCCTGCCGGTCCATCGTGTGCAGATCCGCGCAGCTGCTCAGTGGTGAACACCGGCGCTCCCACTACCCCACCGTCGATTCGACGGAGTGTGTCGACGAGGACGATCACACTATTGAGGGATGGATCGACAGACGCAGCGATGACCACGAACGGCTCGGCACTCCCATCAAGATCCTGAAGCTCGGCGAGATCCGATATCAGATTGCCATCCAAGCTGCGCTCAACACGCCGAACCCTGGGCTGGTCGGCGACCGCTGACCCTACCGAACCGCGGTGCAGGACAAAGACGTTCCCGGACGTCAACCGCAGAGCGCAGTCGATGGCCTGTGCAACTCGTTGATCGGAGTCTGTTTCCACGACGGTGACGACGATTGGAGACTCGATCGAACGCGGTTCGCGGGTGTAGCCGAAGTCCATCGTTTCGATCAGGTCGCTTGGCAACGTGTCTGGCCCAACCTGGCTCCACGTTTTGAACTCTGGCGATCCGGTCACGAGGTCGACAGTCGGATCCCGCCGATCCACCTCACGTGCAGCTTGTACTGCTGGGTTGACGAACATCGCCGCAGCATCTTCGGGAGCTGTCGGAGATGAATCTCCGTCGTTGAGTACGTCGATAAGGAATGGGTCTCGACCTTCGGCCCGACCGTAGATGAGGTAGTGGAGAAAAGGGTTCAGTCCGCTCGCCACAACATCGGGATACGCGTCGAGGTAGTAGGCCGGATCGAACCAGTCGCACGGCCACTTCCCCTCACTCCAACCGCGATCGATGAAGTGATCGGCTGCGTCTTGAGCGCTGAGGTTCGCCAACTCGGGATACGTCGAGATGTAGTAGCCATAGTCCATGGCTGTGCGTACAAGGTCACGCAGTTGGCGGGCCTCAGAACTCTCGCCTTTCGCGAAGCGTCCTCTCCGAATCATGAGTCCAACCAGCTACTGCTGAAGCGCCTTGTAATCGGACTCGACCATCATGCGGACAAGCTCTTCGAAGCTTGTCTGGGGGACCCAACCAAGCCTTTGCTCGGCCTTGGCACGGTCGCCGATAAGAAGGTCAACCTCGGCCGGACGGTAGAACTTCGGGTCAATGACGACGTACTGTTCGTAGTCGAGATCGAGTGCACCGAAAGCGAGCTCACAGAACCTGCGGACGGTGTGCGTCTCGCCTGTGCAGATCACGTAGTCGTCAGGAGTATCTTGCTGAACCATGAGGTACATCGCTTCGACGTAGTCGCCCGCGTAGCCCCAGTCGCGTTGTGCGTCGAGGTTACCGAGGCGCACTTCTGAATCGATCCCAAGCTTGATGCGGGCGGCCGCGTTCGTGATCTTACGGGTGACAAACTCAAGGCCGCGCCGGGGGCTCTCGTGGTTGAACAAGATGCCGCTCGACGCGTGAAGGTCGTAGCTCTCTCGGTAGTTGACCGTGATCCAGTGTCCGTAGACCTTGGCCGCGCCGTACGGGCTGCGAGGGTAGAACGGCGTCTCTTCCGATTGCGGAACCTCTTGGACCTTGCCAAACATCTCGCTTGAAGATGCTTGGTAGAACTTGATCTCCGGGTTAACCGTGCGGATTCCGTCGAGGAGACGTGTGACCCCAAGAGCGGTAGTTTCGCCGGTTAACACCGCTTGTTTGAACGAGGTCTGCACGAAGGACTGGGCAGCCAAGTTGTACACCTCGTCGGGCGCTGATTCTTGGAGAACGTTGATCATCGAAGCGCCGTCAAGAAGGTCGCCTTGAAGCAACTCAATGTCATCCTGGATATGAGCGATCCGCTCGAAATTCAGCGTGCTCGAACGGCGAAGCATACCAACAACGTCATATCCCCTCCCGAGCAGAAACTCTGCGAGGTAGGAACCGTCCTGTCCGGTGATCCCGGTAATTAGAGCCTTAGGCATCTATCCAGCTTCTCCCACATTTTCGACCATGTCGCTGGGCCGTTAGGCCCGAGTCATCCGCCGACGACTATGCAGCACCGCGAATTTGACCAGTCGCGTACTGCTCGAGGAACCACAGATATGTAGCCTCGATGCCTTCGCGGAGGTTGACACTCGCCTTCCATCCCAAGTTCTCGAGACGGCTCACGTCGAGAACCTTTCGTGGCGTGCCATCAGGTTTCGTGGTGTCGAAGAAGAGTTCAGCTTCGGGATACACAACGTCACGGATCATCCTGGCTAGATCTCGGATCGGAAGGTCGTCTCCGGTGCCAATGTTGATGTGCTCGGGATCGTCGTAGTGATCCATCAGAAAGAGACAGGCATCAGCGAGGTCATCGACATGGAGAAACTCGCGAAGCGGCGAACCAGTCCCCCACACGACTACCTCGGAGGTTCCACTGAGTTTCGCCTCGTGGAACTTCCGGATAAGGGCTGGCAGAACGTGGCTTCCCTGCAGGTCGAAGTTGTCGTTCGGACCATAGAGATTCGTCGGCATTGCCGAAATGAAGTCGCATCCGTACTGAAAGCGGTAGCTGGCGCACATTTTGATGCCAGAAATTTTGGCGAGCGCATACGCCTCGTTGGTCGGTTCAAGCGCCCCTTGAAGCAGCTGGTGTTCAGCAATGGGCTGCATCGACATGCGGGGATAAATGCATGAGCTTCCGAGATACAGGAGCTTCGTCACGCCCACACGCCTCGCTGCTTCGAGCACGTTGGCGTGAATCATCATGTTGTCGTAGAGGAACTCAGCGGGGCGGGTACTGTTCGCCATAATGCCGCCGACGGTGCCAGCGACGAGAAAGACATATTGCGGACGATTGTTCTCGTACCACTCAAAGACCTGGGCTTGGTCTCGAAGATCGAGTTGATCCCGGCCAGGCATCAGGAGGTTGGTGTAACCATCACCCTCCAGGCGACGCTGAACAGCGCTACCCACAAGTCCCCGATGTCCTGCGACATGAATACGACTATCGAAGAACATGATGCGTCAAATCCCTTCGGACTGGTTGCTACTCACCGTGGTTACAGCCCTAACCGCCTCTCGCGAATGTAACATGAATGCAAGAAATATCAATTTGAGCTCTCGCTCCGTCAGAACCCTTGCCGAAAGAGACTCATTACATCTCTTTGTGTAGTTTATTGCTTTGGCTTTTGCGCTGAGTGAGAGACAGGCGGTGATGGTGGGAAGATTGGTGTGCGTCGCCGAGCAGTTGTCCGTAACCAGTTGGAAACAAGTCGGGCTTCAGCGGTGCCCTTTGGGCCCGCGAGAAGGCTCGCGGCCAGGTGCACAACCGTGAAGAAGACGGGACGTCCCTCCGCTGTGGCTTGACGCAAAAGGCGAAGACCTTCCTCTTTCTGACCTGACCGGACCAGACGGATCCCCGCCTGAGCGTGCGTTGCGCTCACTTCTGGCTGAAAGGCCATCGGTACCTTGTCTCGCCCATGGCGCAACATGACCGTCGATAGTTCCGCTGCTCGGGGTCCGCCGCCCTGAGCGGTTTTGGCGCCCCCTCGAAGGCGTTCAAACGAGAACACCCGCTGCTCGTAGTGCAACTCGTACTGACGAGCGACCTCGAGAAAGAAGGCGTAGTCGAAGGTAAAGTGCAAGGACTCGTCTAGCGGCCCAACCTCATCGAAGGCCTCTCGGCGCCAGAAGGCCGACGGCTGGACAATGAAGTCTCCGTGCAGCAACTGCTGGTACTGACCATCTCGGACATTCGACCGGAGGCCATACCGGCGTCCCTTTTCGTTGATGGCCATCGAGTCGCCGTAGAGCAGTTGCGAGTCTGGGTGGGAGCTGAACCAGTCAGCAACCCATCCCAATGTGCCATCGCTGAGAATGTCGTCTCCATTGAGCCAGCACAGAATCTCACCTGACGCCATCGAAAAGCCGAGATTCAGCGCTTCGGTCTGGCTCGTTCCCGGCGCATCCACAACCTTGATGTCTTCCGCCTGTTCGAGGACTTTTCGTGTGCCGTCGGTACTTCCCGCATCGACCGCAATCACTTCCAACCCCGAGATACCCTGCCTGTCGAGACAATTGATCGCGTCATGCAAGTATGGCATTGCATTGAGCAACGGCATGACGAGCGAAATGGAAGGTCGCACGGTCTCATCTCTGATTCGCGACGTGTCGGGGTGATTGAACATGGTCCTTAGGAGCGACTTCAGGCGAACAAAGCACCTGACAGTACCTGTCCGAAAGAGTAACAACGACCCCGAGCGGCCGGCCCTAAGGCAATCGGCTCAGTCGTTGCACGAAGGACCTAGTTTGGTAGATCCCCGCTGACATGTACTCTCGGCATCGACGCAACTACTTCACAAGATGCCCATGAGGACCATGTACGTACTCGAGAGAATTGAACCGGACTCAGACAGAGTCTTGCTGTCCTCTCCCGACCGGGAGTCTTGTGAACTGTTGCTCAGAATGATCGCGCAACATCGAAGTCGACACGCAACGACGGCGAATTCGGCTGAACACCTCCGCGCTTTCGCATACCGCCTGAAGCAAAACCCAGAAACGACAGATTTGATAACTCTCGAAAGAGAACACTTCCGACTGCGCGAAGATCCAGAAGCGCCAGCGGCGCAATCGCCTAGCAAGATGGAGCTTCGCCGCATCTGCCGTGACATCCCACCGCAGCCCAACGTCGTACGGACGAAGACGTCGGCCGAAGTGGCCGTTGCTCAAGCTACGGCTGATACCGGGCAAGGACCTCGCTGGATTGGCCTAACTTCAGATCAGAAACCGCAGATCGACGGTGAGCGCTTTGAGATTTGAGCATTTGACTCGTGACTGACCCGCTCGAACAAGAACCACAGCCTGAAGGCGAGCAATTAGCTGCCCCAAAGGCGGAGCAGCTTCGCTTTAATACTGTCCTGAGCGCGGCCAGATGGCTCGCTGGAAGCACGTTCCGACGACACCCCATCCGCATAGCCGTCGTGGCAATCGCGCAAGTATTTGGCGCACTTGGCACAGCACTCGGGACGGTCGCCGTGTTCTTCTACATCCGCGCCGCCGTCGGTGACGGATCACTCGGCCGCATCAATATCGAGATTGAGACTGCTAGCGAACCAGGAACCGCAAGTATCTTTCTGATCTCTGTCATGGCGGTCATTCTTTTGGCTGCGGGCGCCGTTTGGCAAAGCGAGAAGGCTCTCGCCGAACTCGCCCGCCAACAAGCAAGCGTCCTTCGAGAAATGCTTCTACGACTCATCGACGATCCGCTCAGTAAGGACTGGCAGGACCAGGCGGGTTTCCGTCGTCCGACAATCGAGCTGCAACAAATTCTGATCCAGCGCGTGCGCTCGATGACCATCGCACTCACCGATGTGCTCTCGTTAGCACCCGCTTTGGCAGTGTTGCTTTTCTCGTTGGGCGTAGCTCTCTACATCGACGCCCTTGCTGCCCTCATCCTTCTGCCATTCATTGCCGGATTTGGATTGGTTAGTGAGCGGATCAACCGCCGAGTGCAAACACTGACCGCCACCTATGAGAGTCGTCAGCAGCGGACACGAGACATTATGGCCGAGCAGCTCGATGACCTCTTCACAGGGCGGATCGCTCATGAAGAGGTTTCCCTCTCTCGTCCGTTCGCCGACGATGGCTTGTTTCATGACCGTCAACTGCAAACCACCAAACTTCGTCTCTTGGGTCTTGTAAGTGGCGCCGTACTCTTCGCTCTCACCGCCGCGTTCTTCATCATCTTCCGCGGTGTAGAGAACCTCTCGGTAGAAGCGATTATCGCCTATATCTATGCGATCCGATTCGCCACAAGGTCAGCTGAACAGATTCTCAAGGCTCTCGCTCAGGTCAGCAGACGATTCGAGGATATGACTGCGGTCAGCGGCTTCTTGGAGAAAATGGATCGTCATCGTTCGGAAAATCTCAACCAGCGCCAAACGCAACCGTTCACGACTTCGCTCACCATCTGCCACGAGCAAAAGTGCTCCGAGGTGAGGATGGGCGAACCGGTGATCGTGCTTTCAGACGAGCCAGTAGACGAAAAGAGCGCTTTCCGGGTTCTACGAATCCTCTCGAAATCCGCTGATCAGTCCTCGGTAGATCTGACCGAAGGAGCTCGGATCATCCGCTTCGAATCCGACACTCCAACTCATGATGTTCTTGGAGAAACGAGTGTCCGCGTCCTGATCACTGACGATCCTTTAATCCAAAGCGAGCGGGACGACAAGGTATTCACTTTCGTCATGCACAATCGCCCAAAGGTCCTCTTGGCCGGCCGAGTAAAGGCATCAGCTGACGACTTCGGACCCGCATTCGTCATACAAGGTGGACGCATTGCTTGGACAGGTTCGGTCGCTGAGGCCAGCGAGGATTCCGAACGAATCCGAGAACTGTTGCGAAAGCGACCGAACACCAAGAAGGCACGCCGGAGCGCAGCGAATACATCGACAGATAAGTCCGTAGACTCCGCTCTGCGCTGAACAAACACTTGAGAGACAAGCCTTGCTAAACCAATCGATAGTCTTCACGACCGTCCATAAGGGTGCTTCAACCTTCATTGCCGACGAACTCGGCAGAGCATTAGTCGCCTCCCCTGAGTATCGGGACTACCGCCCGGTGGGCGCTCTGCGCCTGAAGGGCCAAGAGATTGCAACGATGAGTCCATGGCCCACAAGCGGACTCGTCGGCGTGCGCATCTACCCAGCAGAGTTGATCCAACTGATCCGGGACAACCCAGACTTCGAAGGCTTCGCCGACGAAGCGGTCTTCGTGTTTGTTCAGAGGGATCCACGCGACACCGCCGTCTCACTCTTCTACTCCAAGGCATATAGCCACACGCCGAACGTACTCAACAAAGAGAAGTTCGTCCTCGAACGAGAACGGCTCCAGGCCATGACGCCCCTCGAGGGAGTACGCGAACTCACCGAGAAGACAGCGATCAGGGAATTCAAGCGCCTCCATCAGCTTCATCGGAAACACGGCGGCTTGTTGACCCGCTACGAGGACCTCGTCACCGACCCGGTCACATGGTTCCGGTCGGTTGGAGAGCATGCGAGTTGGACCGACGAGTTTACCAACGCCATAGCTGCGCGGTTCGAAGGAAGCTTTGCTCCGCCATCGGCCGAAGACCCGCTACGACACAAGCGCCGAATCACTCCAGGAAACTGGCGAGAGGTCTTCGACGATGACCTTCTCGATCACTTTGATTCAGAGATCGGCACACTCATGCAGGCAAACGGCTACACCTAACGGAGCTCAGGTGCCCGAACTATCCGAGGCCCGCAGACGGGCACCATGGAAGACCGGCCTCGGTCAACTCCGTCAATACCCACCTGCGCCACTCGCCTTGGCCCAAGTCGTAGAGACCCTACCGATGCCGGCGGGTCCGACAATCTCCATTTGCACGCCGTCGTTCAATCAGGCCGAGTTTCTTGATTCGACCATCGACAGCGTCATGTCCCAGGGCTACCCCGCACTCGACTACTGGGTACAGGACGGGGCTTCAACCGATGACACCCAAGGCGTCTTGTCGCGGTGGGGAACCAAAGGATTGCGCTACGAAAGCGTCCCCGACGACGGCCAGGCCGATGCCATCAACCGAGGCTTTGCGCGCCTGAGCGGCGACATCATGGCGTGGTTGAACAGCGACGACCTCCTGCTCCCAGGGTCACTGGCATCTGTTGCTCGTGTGTTTCTCGAAAACCCAGACGTAGACGTGGTCTACGGGCATCGAATTCTCATCGATGGGGCAGGACACGACATTGGACGCTGGATCCTGCCAAAGCACGAGGGTGACGTCCTGTCGTGGGCAGACTACATCCCCCAAGAGACCATGTTCTGGAGACGTGAGCTCTGGGATGCGGTCGGCGGGCAACTGGACACGACGTTCCAGTTCGCCCTGGACTGGGATCTCATTCTTCGCTTTCGAGATGCCGGCGCCAAGTTTCATCGGATACCAAGGTTTCTTGGTGCGTTCCGAATTCATGAAGAACAGAAGACGTCCGCGGAGATGGAGTCGCTCGGAGCGAAGGAAATGGCGCTGCTACGTCAGCGAGCGACGGGAAGAGCCGTTTCGCAGGCGGAAGCATCGAGCCAGGTCAAGAGCTACCTCGCGAGGGCGACGGCGTACTCGGCGATGTGGAAGGTCGGGCTCGTCGACTACGGGAACCTTTAAGACCAGCCGCCGACCGATATTGCCGACGCTGTACTGACGTGTTGTGAGCTAGCGAGTTGGGTATCCGAAACGTTCGAAATCTTCGTGGTAGAGCTCTTCGACTGCGTCGAGCAACGCTCGGTCATAGAACAGTTCGTAGTCGGGGCTCTGCTTACGCACATCTCCGCTGAACGAAGAATCCCCGACGAACTCTTCCAACTTCTCATCGGAGCTCGAATCGTGGTGCGAGGAACGAAGCGCCGAGAGGTCAACCGGTTCCAGTCCAGCAGCCTTCTCGAACTTCGGTATCTCGGTCATCGACTGTTCGAGCTGGATGATGGTCGCGTCGTCGAAGTATCCCGCTTTCTCAGCCGGTTGAGTTTGCGGGCGCCAGTGCACGTTTACCAAGTCCACATCTGTCGCAAGAAGATCAGTGATGAACTCGCGAAACGAAAGTGAGTCTCGATTGTGAAACACGATTTCTCGATCTCGCTGCATCGAGCTATTTCGGCCGCTCAAGGCGAGGTAGTGCAAGTAGGAACTCACCGCACGGTCATATGGGTTACGAGCAACCCGCATCTTTCGAAACGTCTTATTGTCATTGGAGAACGCAATCGCCGATTCAACAGATTCTGGCGATGACTGAAACGGGCGGCGCTGAAGGTGGATCCATCC
This sequence comes from uncultured Acidimicrobiales bacterium, assembly GCA_964494395.1. Taxonomy (GTDB): domain Bacteria; phylum Actinomycetota; class Acidimicrobiia; order Acidimicrobiales; family SHLQ01; genus SHLQ01. The sequence continues at coordinate 35,121 of CAZBTI010000024.1, forward strand.
GTCCAACTCAATTCCCAACTGCTGAAAGAACCATTTCGACACGAAGCTGCAGCCGGACTTTGGCGACCACACGACAGCGATGCCGAGCGACTTGCTGATGAGCGGGCGAGGATTGATCCAGAGTTCGGGGAGAACGCCCTCTGGTGCTGTGCGAACTCGATCTTTGCGCGGTTGTCGCTCTTTGCGAGGGGCCCTGCTCTGCTGACGAGCTTCGGCCCGCTCTTTTTGGCGTAGGGAACGCTGTTCTGCTT
>CAZBTI010000025.1:0-2384 GCA_964494395.1 uncultured Acidimicrobiales bacterium
GTCGCCTACTAACGCTCCAACAATCGGGCGCTGGTTAGGAAGCCGGTGTGGCCGACCATTCGGTGGTCGGGGCGGACTGCTTGGCCTTCGACGTGCCAGCCGCGCTGCATGAACTCGGTGGTCTCGGCCATGGCAAAGCTGTGGTCCTTCAACGCGTCGCGGAACTTGCTGACCTGAGTGATGCTCGGGGTGTAGGCCACGATGATGCCACCGGTGCGAAGCGCTGTGGCTGCGTGAGGTACGACCTGCCACGGCTCGGGTAGGTCGAGGACCACCCGGTCGAAGTCAGTTTCGTCGATACCGTCATACGCGCTGCGCAACTGCACGTCGTAACGCTCGAGGGTTTCCTCGCCGAGGAAATCCGAAACGTTGTTCTTTGCGCGCTGGGCGAAATCCTCACGAAGTTCGTAACCGGTGATCTCGGCGCCCGAGCGGAGCATCGTCATCGACAACGCACCGGACCCGACACCACTCTCGAAGACGCGAGCACCCGGGAAGATGTCGGCGATCATGACGAGCGGACCGAGGTCCTTCGGGTAGATGACCTGCGCCCCACGAGGCATCTTGAGGATGCGCTCGGCGAGGGTTGGGCGAAGGACGAGATACGTGCTGCCCTTGGTCGAGCGAACGATCCGGCCTTCGGCGGTACCGATCAGATCGTCATGGGCAACAGCTCCCGCGTGGGAGTGAAACTCTTTGCCAGCCTCGAGGGTGACGAGGTAGCGACGATCCTTAAAATCGACGAACTGTACGGTTTCGCCCTCGGCGAGCATGCGATTCATGTGTCGAGCATGTCGGAACGCTGCCCGATTTCCACCGGCACTGAGTCGGATGCGAGCCCGACGAGTTTGCAGAACGCGCACACGTCGTTGGTCGATGGGCTGCCACACACCTCACATGGTGATATCGACGACTCCAGCTCCGAACCGTTACCTACTCCCCCGTTCTCGGCGGCATCGGCAAAGAGTGGGCCGGCTCGATCGAGGAAGCCGAAATAGAATGCGTGCTTCGACCCCGGCGACGCTACTTCCATTTCGTTGAGGATGTCTTTGTATTCGAGGTGCTTGTTGCCCGCCGCCATAGGGCATTCCTCGACCACGTACTCGATGTTGCGCAGCACGCAGTAGGCCGCCATCTCGCGCTCGCCCAATCGGATCAAGGGCTTGGTCTTCCTGGGGAAGCCATTGCGCGCTGGAAGCACGGGGTGCTGGCGAGCGAGGTAGTCGGTCTGCCACCGGCGGACGTTGCCAAAGAGAACGGCGGCCTCATCGTCGAGATTGTGCCCGGTCACGACGACGTCGTAACCGTGCTCGATCGCCACCGAGTCGAAGATGTGGCGCTTGCTCAGTCCACACGAAGAGCACGGCACCCGCTTGGTTGCTTTCGCTGCGCTCGGAACGGTAAAGCCGTGCTCCTCTTGGAGCGAGTGGTAATGCAGCTTGAGGCCGTGGGCGTCGGCAAAGTCTTGGGCAAAGGCGGTGCTCGCGTCTGAGTATTCGCCGATGCCGAGGCCAATGACCAACCCGTCGACCTCGTACCCGAGGGCTATCAAGATGTCCCACAGAGCGAGCGAGTCCTTGCCGCCAGACACTGCAACGAGGACTTTGTCGTCCGGTTCGAACATCTTGAACTTGTAGATCGCCTTCTCCACTTGGCGGTGGCAGAACGCGATGAAGTGCTCGGCGCAAAACGCCGCGTTGTGCTGGCGCAGTTCGATGACGGGATGACCCTTACAGACGCGACACTTCACGCTGCTTAACCGCCAGAGATGACAGAGCGGATCTCGATGTCATCGTCGTCGCGGAGTTTCGTGTTACCCGCCAGCAGCGTGCCGTTGACGATGACGAGAACAGATTCGCGGTTCACCCCGAGCTCCTCGACCAGCGACGAGACTGTGAGCGGACCATCCATGTCGAGTTCGCGGTCCGGGTTGCGGAGCCGGACTTTCATTCTTCGGTGTCCACCTCGACGGTGTCGACGACATCATTCGGGATGGCTTTCGCAAGAGCCGCAGCGGCCGGCTTGGCGGCGCGCTTCTCGGCCTTCTGCGCCTTCTTGGCTTGCTTTGCAGCCTTTGCGATTCGTCGCCTCTTCGCAGCTTTTGCGTCGGCCTTGGCCTGAGCTTTCGCGTCGGCCTTAGCTTGCGCTATGACTGCAGCGTCGGCCTTGGCCTGGGCTTTCGCATCTGCTTTGGCTTGCTTTGCAGCCTTTGCGATTCGTCGCCTCTTCGCAGCTTTTGCGTCGGCCTTGGCCTGAGCTTTCGCATCTGCTTTGGCTTTCGATTTGGCTGCAGCGTCGACCTTGGCCTGGGCTTTCGCGTCGGCCTGGGCTTTCGATTTGGCCGCGGCATCAGCCTTCGCCTGCGCCTTCGCATCGGCCTTGGC
>CAZBTI010000025.1:2484-22404 GCA_964494395.1 uncultured Acidimicrobiales bacterium
AGCGTCGGCCTTGGCCTGAACCTTTGCGTCCAGCTTTGCCGGCTTGGCAGCGGCTGCTGCAGTTGCCTTTTCGAGGCGGCGCTGTGCTTTGGCCTCGGCCACCTCGGACTTCTTCAGTGCTTTGGCTTCGGCTGCTTCGGATTTCTTCTGTGCTTTGGCCGCGTTGGCAGCGGCCTTTGCATCGGACTTGGCAAGCTTTGCCTCGAGCTTTTCAGCCTTCTTCGCCGCCCGCTTCTGTGCCTTGGTGAGCGCTGGAGGATCAAAGACATCCTCGCCGAGGATTTGATTGATTCGCTCGGGCGAAGGTGCAGCGAGAATCTTCTCGCCCGCAACGCCGAGTGCAAGCCCGGTCATGATGTTGGCGCGAGACTTTTTCCGCTTCGGGCCAATGAGGAACTTGCGTCCTTCGCCGCGACCCTTCTTGGTCTTCTCCGGCTCGTGGACGACGGCCCACACCTCGCCCTCTTTCAGCGGCTCGTCAAAGCTGATCGGCGCTTCACCGCTGCCCTTGGAGATCTTCGAGAACTGCTTGTAGCCGAACTGTGCAATCCATAATGCCCGCCAAAACGGTGAGCCTCCGATGAGGCCTTGTCGCAGAGCGCGCGACTTAAGGAGCTTGATCGCTGTGGTTTTTGCCGATGCCACGAGAGCGTCAGATGCGTCGAATCTGCACGACGGCAGACTTCTTCTTGCCAGTGCGCTGGCCAAGGAGGTAGGCAATCAACATGATGACGATCGCCGCAACGCTGACTGCGGGAACGATCTGGCTCTTCTTGTCGTTCGCAACCTGATCAACATCGTGTTTAATCGTGCGGAACTTCGACTCGAGGTCCTCTTTAGATATCGGAGCTTGCTCGGTCGCCGGGACGGCTTTTTTGAGCGCCTTCTCTGCAGCCTTCTTGTCTTTCCGCTTGCTCATTCGGTGAGGCCTTTCGTGATGCGGGTCGCGAGGAACCCGAGAATCGCAGCTGCTACCGCGAAGACGATGAGGTATGGCGCCCAGACAAACCAGCCTATGCCGTCGTCTCCGCCGTTGAATAGATCGACCTCTTGCAAGCCACGAAGCCCAGCTAGGGCAAGGAAGAAGAAGCCGAGGCCCAACAACAATGCGCCGGGCACACCGAACTTGAGGTAACGCCCGATCCCAGCGAGTGGGGTCTTGGTCTCTTGAATGGCATATGCCTTCACGAGGTCAAAGACCTCTTGGACATTCTCGATAGGAGTCTTTTGTGTTTCAGCCACGGCGTAAACCTAGCGTCTGTTTCGGTGGAGCGTCGAGCTGTGGGAAAGTGTTGATCGACCTGCCTCGAGTACGGTCGCTACTCGTCCTTCATTGCCCGCAGGAGAACGAGCTTTCCTTCGAGCGCGTCCCGTAGTTTCGCCATCTGACCACTCGTCGTTTGGGCTTCGAGAACCTGTTGGCGGTCGAACTCGATCAGCGGAGAAACAGCGGAGAGTTGATCCAAGAGCTGGTGAGGGTCTTGGCTAAATCCGAGGTCTTCAGGTAGCTCGGCTCCAGCTTGGGCCGCGGCCTCGGTCAAGGTCTCGATCAGCAGTACTTGGAGGTCGGCGAGTGATCCCCCACCGTCGTCGACCACCGGTCGACTCGACACCAATGCTCGGGGATAGGGATCGACTTCGAGCCACTCGTGGATGGTCACCCGCTCGACTCCAGCGGTCACGACACCCCAGCGTCCGTCGTCGAATTCTTCGGATTGGAGGATCTCGACCCGAGTGGCAACGAGTACTCCGGTGTCGCTGGCACCGACCTCTTGGCCTCGATCGATCAAGACAATGGCGAAGGTTCCCTCGCCGTCGGGTCCAGTGAGATCGGTCATCAGCTGTCGGTAACGTTCTTCAAAGATGTGTAGTGGAACAACTTGGCTCGGAAACACGGTGCTGCCGAGCGGGAACATTGCAAGCTCGCGAACATCTGCGGGTAACGGTGGTGAGGGGTCGGTCACTGTGTTGGAGCGAACGCTTCGACGTTGGGGCCCTGCGGATAGGCAACGAGTTCGAGGGCCAAGGCATCTTGTGTCGCCATCATGTCCTCGATTGGGTAGATGTCGGTGGTGTTCGCAATCCACGCGAACGTCAAGATCGTGCCGTCCGATGCAGTGGCACGACCAGCGAGTGCTCCAACCTCGTTGAGGCGGCCGGTTTTCGCAAAGACTTGGCCGTCGGCTGGGGTACCGATAAGGCGCTCGCGCAGGGTGCCGCTCTCTCCAGCGACGGCGAGGCCATCGATCAGTCCAATGTCGGTCGAGGCGTCGAGCACTTCGACGAGCAGTTGGCAGGTCACCCGGTTTTGAGAGGCGAGGCCCGACCCGTCGACGACATCGGTTTCGGCCACGGTGAATCCCGAGTCGGCCAATAAGTTCTCGAGGGCAATGGCGCCGCCGTCGCTCGATCCAAGGCGAGACGCAACAAAGCCAATCTCTTTCAACAAGAGTTCCGCCGCCATGTTGTCGGAGATGTCGAGCATCTGGTTCGTGGCAACCGACACCGGGTCAGACGTGATGCTTGCGATGGTGCGAGCGTTCGCGGGAGCAGGGGCCTCGCCAGAACCACCGCGGATGATGACGCCTCGTTCTTCGAGGAGGTCGTCGAAGAACGATGCGGAGAAAACGGCTGGTTCGGTGGTCGCGGTCGCGAGCGATGGAGCGGTGTCCTCGGCAAAGCGCACAAAGCCATCGTTGACCGTGAGTGCCGATAGTGGTCCGGTTTGGTTTTGGGAGACGTTGGTAAAGCGTTCCGGCCACTGCGGCAGGTACCGCTCGTCGTCGTAGCGCTCCTCGTCGCCGATGACACCGCCGGTAATCTCGGTGATTCCTTCGGCGATGACCGCGTCGGCGAGGACTTCGATCGATGTAGCGAAATGCGGCTGCTGGTCGTAGCGCACCACGTAGGACTGGGTCGCGAGAAGAGGGTCTCCACCGCCGACGATGTAAAGATCGCCATCGAGCACTCCATCGACGATCGGAGCGTCGGTCACGATCGTTGTTTCGAAGGTGTGATCTCCGCCGAGTATCTCGTAAACGCCATAGGCGGTGAGAATTTTCTGGGCTGAGGCTGGAACCAGCGGCAAGGTGCTGTTGCGAGAGAAGACCGGTTCGCCATCGATCGTCACGACGAGGCAACTCTGTGACGGGAAGGTCGTAGCGAGTTGGCTTAGCGAGCTCTCAAGGTTGTCGACCAGGAGCGGTTCACGAAGCCATTGGGGAGTTCGTCGGACCGAGAGCAACGGCGTCGTGAGCGGGGCTTCGGTGGTGAGGCCCGCTTCGACCACCTCTACATCGGCGAGTGCCGCGTCGGTTTGCACTGCCTGCCATGACGCAAAACCGGCGACGACGAGAAGGACGAGTGGAAGGAACCAACGACGCATTACCAGCATCATAAGTCGGACTTCGCCTTCTTGAGCAGCACGCCAGAGGGTTTCGCCGTCGGCGTGATCGACCGCTAGCGTCAGGTCTATGCTCGCCGCCGCTGCAATCAGCCAGCACCCCGTAGCCGCGCTCGCCGTCGGCGAGTTGGCCGGTTCGATTCTCGAACAGCTCGATGGGGCTCAAATCGACCTCCTCTTGGTATTCGCCGACAGCTGCCACACCGGAGCGATCGACGATGTCTCTTCAGCGCTGCGCGAGTTGTTGCACCCAGGTGTCCTCCTCGGCACGACGGCGTGCGGGGTGATCGGCCAGATCTCCGAGGTCGAGGATGCTCCTGCAATATCGGTGTGGGCAGCATCGGGGATCGACGCCAAGCCACTGCGCGTCGAGCCAGGAGCGGCTGCTCCAACCTCGGGGTGGCCGCAACGAGATGATGCAAACGTTCTGCTGCTCGCAGACCCGTTCACGACCCCGCTCGAAGACCTCTTTGCCGCTGCGATGGCAGATGGCCGCTCCGTATCGATCCATGGAGGGTTCGCGTCCGCCGCTCGTGGCCCCGGCGGCAATCGCCTGTTGCTCGACGGTGAGATTCATTCCGATGGCGCCGTCGGTGTCGATCTTGGGAACACAGCGCTGCGCAGTGTCGTGTCGCAGGGCTGCCGTCCTATCGGTCGGGCCTATACGGTCACCGGTGCCAACCGAAACGTCATTACCGAACTCGCATCCCAACGCCCCCTCGATGTGCTGGAGTCCATTGCGAGAGATGCCTCGGCCGAGGATCAACAGGTCTTGGGCGGAGGCATCCACGTCGGCCTCGTCTTCGACGAAACAAAGGTCGATGAGTATGAGCGTGGAGACTTTTTGATCCGTGCGGTCATGGGAGCCGACCAGGCGAGTGGTGCAATTGCCATCGGCGCCGAGATCGAGGTCGGAGCGACCGTGCAGTTTCAGGTACGAGATGCACAGAGCGCATCCGATGATCTCTCCAGCATGCTCTCCACCATCGATGGCGGAGTCACGAGCGCAGCCCTGACCTTCACGTGCAACGGCCGAGGTGAACGTCTCTTCGGGCGAGCCGGCCACGACGCCGAAATGGTGCACGCCATCAGCGGCTCTACCGCAACCGCGGGCATGTTCTGTGCGGGAGAATTTGGTCCGGTCGGCGACAACAACCACGTCCACGGTTTCACTGCTTCGACCCTGCTTTTCGACTGACGCGCAGATCGGTCGGGCTTGGCCGGCGAGTCCAGCCGCCGATGTCGAACTCGGGCTATTCGAGACTCACCGTGGACGAAACCTTACTAATTTCTAACATCTCCTAGTAATACCCGTGTTGGCGCTCCAGTGACGTGGTACAACACACGGGGTCAATCTCGGCCAGATCCTCGACCAGATTGAGGTGACTGTCATAAGGTTCCTCTGCGGCATCTCGCGATGTCTCTACCCTTAGTAAGTCAATCAGCAAGTCAATTTTTCATCAGGAGTAGAAATCCACATGTCAGCACTCGACGCAGCACTCGACGCAAAGGTCATCGCGACGATTCGCGGTCTCGCCATGGACGGGCCGCACAACGCTCGCTCCGGCCACCAGGGGACAGCAATGTCGCTCGCCCCACTCGCTCATGTGCTCTTCTCGCGCATTATGAACTTCGACTCGGCCAACCCCGACTGGTCTGACCGCGACCGCTTCATCCTCTCCCCCGGCCACGCCTCGATCCTGCAGTACTCGCTCCTGCACCTCTACGGCTTTGGCATCACGAACCAAGACCTCCAAGAGTTCCGCCAATGGGACTCGGCCACCCCGGGGCACCCGGAGAACTTTCACACCAAAGGCGTAGAGGTAACCACCGGTCCACTCGGTGCTGGCTTCTCCAACGGCGTCGGCATGGCGATCGCCGAAGAGAACCTCCGCGCTCGCGTGGGTAGCGATGTCTGCGATCACTACATCTACGGCATTTGTTCTGATGGCGACATGGAAGAGGGAATCAGCCATGAGGCTGCGTCGCTCGCTGGACACCTCGGCCTCGGACATCTGATCTTCATCTACGACGACAACAAGATCACGATCGACGGCAACACCTCGATCACCTTCAGCGACAACACCGCCGAACGCTTCCGCGCCTATGGCTGGGACGTCCAGGAGGTAGGCGAGATTGGAGAAGACCTCGATGCTCTCGAGGCGGCGATCAACAAAGCAAAGACCGTCACCGACAAGCCATCGTTCATCGTTCTTCGAACCGAGATTGCCTTCCCAGCGCCCGAGTCCACCGGCGACCACCACGCGCACGGCTACTCCATCTTTGATGAAGAGATCGCAGCAACCAAAGAGATCATGGGCTTGCCGTCAGACCAAACGTTCTACGTGCCAGACGAAGTGCTTGCTGCATGTGAAGAGTCTGGTGTTCGTGGTGCAGCGCTTCGAGAAGCTTGGGAACGGCGCATGCAAGCCTACGAGGGCGACCGCGAACACCTGGACGCACTGATGAACGGCACCCCATTGGCTGGGTGGAAGGACGCCCTCCCAACCTGGGAAGTAGGCGAGAACGTCGCTACCCGCAAGTCGTCGGGATCGATCGTTCAAATCTTGTCCGACCAGTTGCCTTCGCTCATCGGCGGCGGCGCCGACCTCACGGGTAACACCGGAACAACAATTGCCGATCACGGCGTGTTCAGCCGTGAGGAACGCTGGGGTCGACAGGTCTACTTCGGTATTCGCGAGCACGGCATGGGTGGCGCAATGGTAGGCATGGCCGCCCACGGAGGCATGTTCCCAATCGGCGGCACCTTCTTGGTGTTCTCCGATTACATGCGCGGCGCGGTACGCCTCGCGGCGATTTCGAAGCTGCCGATGGTATTCAGCTGGACGCACGACTCGGTCGGCGTCGGCGAAGACGGGCCTACCCACCAGCCGATCGAACACGTTGCTTCGCTACGTGCAATTCCCGATCTCGATGTGTGGCGCCCCGCAGACGCGAACGAAAGCTCCGCAGCCTGGATTGCAGCGGTCGAATCCAGCGGCCCAACCGCAATGATCCTCAGCCGCCAAGGCGTTCCCGTACTCGCCGGCGCCGAGAATCGCGACTCGGTACTGCGAGGCGGCTACGTGCTTTCCGGTGGGGACGACGCTCAGATCGTGCTCATGGGCGCTGGCTCAGAGGTGCAGCACTGTGTCGCTGCAGCACAAACATTGGCGGGTGAGGGAATTAACGCTCGTGTCGTATCGCTTCCTTGCTGGGAGGTATTCGAGAGACAAGACGACGCGTACAAGGCATCGGTCATCCCACAAGGTGTTCCGTCGCTGTCGATCGAAGCCGGGACAACCTTCGGCTGGGGTCGTTATGCGGATAAAAGCTTGGGCATCGACCGGTTCGGGGCATCAGCTCCAGGCGACGTCGTCATGGAAAAGCTCGGCATGACCGGAGATGCCGTTGCCGCCGCAGCCCGAGATCTCTTGGCGGGCTAGTTAACGTCCACCTATCTCACTACTAACAGTCGAACAGAAACAGGAAAGAAATGACCACTACAAATCTTCACGACAAGTACGACCAACACATGCAGAGCCCATGGCTCGACAACTTGCGACGTGGTTGGATCCACGATGGCGAGCTTCAAAAGTGGCTCGACAACGGTGTCCGCGGCATCACGTCAAACCCGAGCATCTTTCAAAAGGCGATCGAAGGATCCGACGACTACACCGAACAGTTCACACAACTGCTCGCTGACGGCAAGAGCATCGAGGAAGCATATTGGGGTCTCGTCGTCACCGATATCGAGGACGCGCTGGCTCTAACTCGCCCGCTCTACGACGAAAGCAACCGCATTGATGGATACGTTTCGGTCGAGGTGGACCCACGTCTCGCCCACGACCAGGCTGGCACCGAAGCAGCTGCACGCGAGCTGTGGGACACGATCGACGAACCAAACGTATACATCAAGATTCCAGCGACTACTGAAGGCATTCCCGCGATCGAGAACATGATCGCCGAGAAGCGAAGCGTCAACGTGACCTTGCTCTTTTCGGTAGAGCGCCACCGCGAAGTCATGGAGGCGTACCTCACCGGCCTTGAACGCGCCGAGGGCGACCTCTCCGCAATCTCGAGTGTGGCCTCGTTCTTTATCAGCCGCGTCGATGTTGAAGTAGACAAGCGTCTCGACGCCATCGGCACTCCTGAAGCGCTCGCCCTAAAGGGCAAGGTGGCAGTAGCGAACGGCAAACTCGCCTATGAGGCATTCCGTGAGGTATTCAGCGGTCCACGCTGGGAAGCTCTTGCTGCCCGCGGCGCACAACTTCAGCGGCCCCTCTGGGCATCGACCGGCACCAAGAACCCGGACTACCCCGACACGCTTTATGTCGATCAGCTGATCGGTCCCGACACCGTGAACACCATCCCTGATGTCACCTTGGCGCACTTCATCGATCATGGCACGGTTGAGCGTACCCTCGATGCGAACGTCGATGAGGCTCACGCAGTGATGGATGGCATTGCAGCCCTTGGTATCGACATGACCGAAGTCTGCGAACAGCTCACGACAGAGGGTGTCGCGTCCTTCGAGAAGGCCTTCGACAGCCTGATCGAATCGCTCACCGCAAAGGCAGAGACACTCAAGTAACCCTCGCCCACAACAGCGTGTAGAAAGAGCGGCGCTTCGGCGCCGCTCTTCTGCGTTTTTAGGGACGCTTAGACCCCGGCCAACTCCGCTCGGGCGCGCATCAGGGCAAAGCCGAGCAGGTTGAGGCCGCGCCATTGAGACGGCTTTGTTGCTGCATTGTCATCGCTCCCTAACCCGATGCCCCAGATGTTGTCCTTGGGGCTCGCTTCGACGAGGACACTGTCGCCTGTACCGACGATGTATCGGCGCAGTTCGTCATCTGAACCGAACTTGGCTACCGAAGCCCGGAAAACGATGTCGTTGCGGTGTGCTTTCCACAACGTCTCGGTAAATCCCTGTACCCGCCGCCCACAGGCCTTGGCGTCGGCGGGCGACTCCGCAGTGAGGATCTCTTTTAGGGTCCCCTCGTCTTCGAAGAGCCGCGCCTTCTCAGCCATCATGAAATGCTCAGCGGTCGGGTAGGTGGCTGCATCGACTTCGAACGGGTGGTGCCACCATTGGCTAAAGACGTGAGGCCCGAGCTCGCCCGATGCTGGCGGCGTGTGGCCCCAGAACAGCAAGAAATCGAGCTTCTCACCATCGTGTTCGCTCACGACGAGCTCGTCATATGTCCATGCTCGAGGCGTGCTCATCGTTCCGCTTCCTTCACCCTTGCGATGATATGTTGCCGAGCGCACCAGGTGCGGCACGCAGCTGACCGGCTTCGGTGATGGTTTCTGCCAGACTGCTGGGGTGACCGACGTGCAACAGGCTCATTGGGGTAAGACCCTCATCACCGTTGTCGTAGAAGACATCACGACTCAAGATGTCGATGCCATCGTGAATGCAGCCAACAGCAAACTGCTCGGCGGGCATGGAGTCGACGGCGCCATTCACCGTGCTGCCGGGCCAGCGTTGCTCGACGATTGCAAGGCCGTCGTGTCTCGCCAAGGTCGCTGTAACACCGGCGAGGCCGTCATCACCGGAGCGGGTGATCTACTCGCCAGCCACGTAGTCCACACTGTCGGTCCGGTCTGGACCGGGGACAACGTTGAGATGCACGACTACCAACTTGGTCGTTGTTATACCGAATCACTTCGACTCGCGAACGAGGCCGGAGTCCACGGTCGCTTTCCCAAATATCAGCACGGGCGTCTACCACTTCCCTCTCGACCGGGCAGCGCTCGTCGTTGCGACTGCGGTGCATGAGTGGCTCGCCGAGAACGACCACGAGATACGTGAAGTGCGGTTCGTCTGCTTCGAACAGGCCAACTTCGATCTCTATGTAGAGCTGCTTGCGTCGACCTAGGACATTGTGAACCATGCTCTAGACGTGGGGACTGCCGACGAATGGGAGCGCAAGCTGCTCTAGGGTTGGTTGCACTTTGCAACTCACCTGCTACGGTGCGGGGCGATGGATGGTATCGCGACCCAAACCACTGCTTCGCCGGGGATTGACTCGATCACCGCTGCGCTCGATGTGATTGGCGATCGATGGTCGTTGCTCGTGTTGCGTGGCGTGTTCCGTGGACTGCATCGCTTTAGCGACCTTCGCGACGATCTCGGCATTGCGTCGAACCTGCTCACCACCCGGCTCCGTCGCTTGGTCGACGCTGAGGTCCTCGAGAAGGTGCAATACAGTAACCGCCCTACCAGGTATGAGTACCGGCTCACAGACGCTGGCCGAGACCTCTCCCCCGTCTTGATCTCGCTCATGCAGTGGGGAGATCAGCACCGCAGTAATGGCCGGCCACCGACCGTCCTCTTTCACTCGACCTGCGGGTCGCGAGTGCACAACGTCACGCAGTGCGCCGCGTGCAACGAACCGGTCGAAGCAACCCAGATCACACGAATGGATCGATCATGAACTACTCATCTGGTGATGCGCTCTACACCGAGGCTCGGCGTATTCGCGACGAAGCCTTCGGCACTCGCATCACGTACTCGCCGAAGGTCTTCATTCCGCTCACCAAGCTATGCCGCGACAAGTGTGGGTACTGCACGTTTGCTGAACCACCGGCACGAGTCGAATCGCCGTTTATGTCGATCGGCGAGGTACTCAAGGTCGCAAAGCAGGGCGCTCGGGCTGGCTGCCACGAAGCGCTGTTCACACTCGGCGAACGCCCCGAACTCCGTTACCCGGCCGCAGCCGAGTGGCTGGCCGAACACGGCTACGAGTCGACCGTGCACTACGTCCGAGCGGCCGCCGAGGCCGTGCTTCGCGAGACCGGCCTACTCCCCCACGCGAATGCTGGGGCGTTGTACTCGAACGAGCTCGAACTTCTCCGAGAGGTATCGCCCTCACAAGGCATGATGATCGAGAGCCTCCGCGACGACCTCGATTGCCACGCAGGCGCTCCCGACAAAGAGCCCGAACGCCGACTGGCAACGCTCGAAGCCGCTGGAGAGCACCAGATTCCGTTCACGACCGGCATCCTCGTCGGTATTGGCGAAGATCGCGACGATCGCATCGCAGCCCTTGAAGCCATTCGCGATAGCCACCTGCGCCACGGCCACGTGCAGGAAGTCATCGTGCAGAACTTCCTGCCGAAGACCGGCACTCGTATGCGAAACGACCCGTCGTGCCCGACCGAGGCGCACCTCGACGCGATCGCACTGGCCCGCGTCATCCTTCCACCAGAGGTGACAGTCCAGGCTCCGCCGAACCTGACCGAAGACGTCCGCGGCCTGCTCGATGCTGGCATCGACGACCTCGGTGGCATCTCGCCGCTCACGATCGATCACGTGAACCCCGAACGCCCGTGGCCCCAGCTCGATGCACTCGCCGCAGAGCTCGCTCTCGACGGTTTCACCCTGGCCCCTCGCCTCACCGCACACCCGCGTTACGTCGCTGACCTACACCGTTGGTTCGATGAGTCACTTCACTTTCCGATCATGGATCGAAGCGACGCCGAAGGCTTGGGTCGCGACGACCCTGGAGCGGTGTTCCCCGAACGCACCATGGAGAACGCGAACGTCACCGATGGCGCCGAGGTGCTGCTCATCGGCGACCGCTCGACGGCTTGGTACTCGGGCGCCGACACCGTGCCGATCACGCTTCTTCCAGCGCAGGGGTCGGCCAAAGGTCGGATCCGTGAGGTGCTCGAAGGGGCCGAGGCTGACCAAGAGCTCGGTGTCGAAGAGATCGCTGCATTGTTCTCGGCTCGTGGCAGCGAGGTGGCCGCCGTTGCGAACCTGGCCGACCGTCTCCGTGCCGATGTCAACGGCGAGACCGTCACCTACGTTGCCAATCGCAACATCAACTACACGAACGTGTGCACCTTTAAATGCCAGTTCTGCGGCTTCTCCAAAGGGCCGCTGTCGCTCAACCTCCGGGGTGCGCCGTATCTGCTCACCCTCGACGACATTGCCCAACGCGTGGTCGAAGCTGGCGAAATGGGAGCCACCGAGGTGTGCCTGCAAGGCGGCATACACCCCGACTTCGACGGGGACTACTACATCGACGTGATCGACGCCGTCCACCAGGCCGCACCCGACATCCACATCCACGGGTTCACCGCACTCGAAGTGACCGAGGGGGCAAAGCGCCTCGACGAGCCGCTGGAGACGTACCTCGCTCGGCTTCGCGATGCCGGCCTCAAGTCGCTACCGGGAACGGCTGCTGAGATTCTCGACGATGAGATTCGCGAGATCCTCTGCCCCGACAAGGTCAACACCGAAGAGTGGCTCGAAGCGCACCGCCTCGCCCACCGGGTCGGCCTCACCTCGAACGTCACCATCATGTTCGGCGCTGTCGAAAACCCCATCCACTGGGCTCGACACATCGTGGCCACACGTGAACTCCAGAAGGAAACCGGCGGCTTCACCGAGTTCGTCACGCTGCCATTCGTGCATATGGCCTCTCCCATCTACCTCCGACGCCGCTCTCGGCGCGGTCCGACGTTCCGCGAGACCCTCCTCATGCACTCGGTTGCGCGCATTGCGTACCACGGACAGATCGACAACATTCAGGCGTCGTGGCCCAAGATCGGCCTCGATGGCGTCGTCCAGCTGCTCCACTCAGGCGTCAACGACCTCGGCGGAACGCTCATCGATGAGAACATCAGCCGTGCCGCAGGAGCATCCCACGGTACTGCGCTCACCGCCCACGACTTCCAAGAGGCGATCGCACCGCTCGGGCGGACGCTGCGTCAACGCAACACGCGGTATGAACTCGTCGACAACCTCGACGAGGTGAACAACCACCCCGAGGGTCAATTCGCAATACGCTGAGGCAGTGACATCACTTCCCCGCTACAGAACCGGTAAAGACCCACTGGACGACGCCATCATGGCGCTCATTGAGCAGGCCCGGTTGACCAACGACACCGACCTGTGTTTCGAGATGATCGTGAGCGCTCTCAGGATGGGCCTCGAACACGTCGACCGCGGCGACATGAAGCTCGTCAACAACTCGCTGAAGGAACTCCGCTACTCGTTCCACGTCTTTGAGACATACCGAAGCGTCCTCAAGTGCACCATCTTTGGTTCAGCACGAACCAAAGAGGACGCGCCCGAGTACGAGAGCGCTCGCCAACTCGGCGCAGCGATGGCAGAACGCGAGTGGATGGTCATGACCGGTGCTGGTCCGGGCATCATGGCGGCCGGCCTTGAAGGCGCTGGCACCGAAAATTCGTTCGGTATCAACATCGTCTTGCCCTTTGAAGCATCAGCAAATCGGTTCATCGCTGACGACCCCAAGCTCATCAATTTCCGCTACTTCTTCACCCGCAAACTCACCTTCATGAAGGAATCGTCGGCCTTCGCAAGCCTGCCCGGCGGCTTCGGCACCATGGACGAGGCCTTCGAGCTGCTCACCCTCATGCAAACCGGCAAATCTCCAATCGTGCCGCTCGTGCTGCTCGACCCCAAGGGCTCGACCTACTGGGAGCGCTGGCGAGACTTCGTCACCAAAGAACTGCTCGATGCAAATCTGATTTCCCCAGCCGACATGGACCTGTTCCTCATCACCGACGACGTGGAAGTCGCAGCCGACGAGATGACCCACTTCTACTCCAGCTACCACAGCTCACGCGAGGTCGGAAAACGATTGATTCTCCGGCTGAAGCGCGAGGTTTCAGACGATGAGATCGCAACGCTGAACAGCGAGTTCGCCGACATTATCGAGAGCGGTTCGATCGAGCGAATCGACGCCACTGAACCCGAAATCCGAGATGACGATCACGTCAACCTCAACCGGATTGCCTTCCACTTCAACCGCCACGGCTACGCCCGCCTGCGCGTGATGATCAACGCGTTGAATAGCGTGTAACCACTGCTACCAAGGTGATGAGGGTTCACCGCGAAGAAGGTGCGCTGCCTTCTCGACGGCCCGACGAGCCTTGCCGATGCGCTTCTGCTCGTCGTCGTAGGTATTGCCGTCTTCCTCGATTGCCGAGCGCAGCTGTTCCATACCCCGGTCGCTGAGCTCCTCGGCGATCGATTCGAGGCGGCTGACGATCTCTTCGTAGTCTTCCATTAGCCCACACCGTATCGGCCACTACCGACAACCGAGATTTCCCAAAGCTCCATGACCTCGAAACCCGAACGACCTCTATCACCTGCCCGAGAATGGGTGTCCTTCGACGACACCGAAGGAGAGACGTGGATGTTCGATCTCACATACTTCCGATCGAACTGGCAGTGCATATTCGGGAACGGTTGCTCGGGCATCGAAGAGGAACCCGACGTTGCTGGCTCTCGGGGCTGCTGTAGCTACGGCGCGCACTTCGTCGACGACGCAGACCTCACCCGCGTCATGGACATCGCAGCTGCGCTGCCCCCCGAACTCTGGCAGCACCACGACCGCCGACCTTCACACTCGGGTTCGAGAGCAGAAGATATGGATGCGCTGGTCGATGCGTTGACTACCGTCGATGACGAAGGTGACCGGATCACCCGAGTTGTCGATGGTGCTTGCATCTTTCAAAACCGGCCCGGTTCATCAACGGGCCCAGGTTGTGCCCTTCACCTCGCAGCCGTCGCCAGCGAAGTCGAACCCTTGGAGTGGAAACCAGAGGTCTGCTGGCAACTGCCCATTCGCGTTGAACACCACCTCGACGACTACGACCGCTCAACCCACTTCGTCCGTCAATGGACGCGCAGCGACTGGGGTGAGGCAGGTCAAGACCTCGGCTGGTGGTGCTCTGAGGCCAGCGAGGCGTATACGGGTAGTCAGAACGTTGCGAGGTATCTGCGCGCCGAGATCGAAGCACTCGCCGGTTCACACATTGCCGATGCACTCATTACCTACATCGATGGCGCGTCAGAAATTGAAGAACTACCTGCAGTCGCCGTAGAGCTCACGAGAAAGCCTCAGAGCTAAATCAGCAACAGCTATTCCGATTCGTCAGCGGTATCTGAGTCGTCAGCGGTAACCGCAGCTGATTCTGCAGTTTCTTCATCGTCGTTCTTGGAATCCCATTCCTCGGCCAGATCGGCCCAGGCATCGTGTTCAGGCTTATGTTCGCCCTCCTCAGAGTCCGAAATATCTTCGAAGAGGTCGTTGAGGTCGACCTCTTGAGAGCGCTTGAGCGCTCGAGCTTCTTCGAAACGGCGATGGCGACCCTTTTTCACGACGCGACCTCCTTGGGAGACAACAATGGCTCCCCATACTAGCCGTCGTTGGTGAAGGGCGGCACACCATTCGCGCTGTTCAGTGCAGAATTTCCCCCGAAATCGTCGAACAAATACGCACTTCACCGCAGTGACAATTCACTCGGGTCGTTTGGGAGCTGAATCTACTCTTCTTCAGATGTTGGAGCGCTAGTAGCGATCGGAACTCGGATCCGCGACCGTTCTTCTAGGACCAAGCCGCCATCGCCGTCGAAAGCCACTGCTGCTTCACCGCTCATAAGGCGCCGAATGGGCTCTCCGGCCAGCTCGGCGCGCCAACCGGTGTTGAGGCGTGCGTCATCGTCACCGCGAACGAGTGCTTCAATGTCGGAGCGGGTACCGAGGAGTGTGGAATCGAGTTCGAGTTCTCGGGAAATCTGAGCCACCCAGGCCGCCACGAGGGACACACCAGGGCGGAGGTCGGGGCGAGGTTCGTTCCGTCGCCGATTCTGACGTGGGAGCGGCGGAAGCTCTTGGCCCTCGGCCACGAGTCGAAGGATCGTCTCACCACCATCGCCTTTGGCGAGGCGGTCATCGACGCCACGAACTTGGCGCAGTTGATCGGCGGTGGTTGGCCGCCGCTGTGCAATACCGACGAGCGCCAGATCCGAGAGGATAAAACGCACGGGTTGATCGAGGTCAGCCGCTCGATTCTCCCGCCATGCAGCGAGTGCTCGCGCAGCACCTAAGGATGGCCCTTTGAGTTGGCGCACCGCCTTGATCCGCCGCCATGCCTCGTCGGGGTCGCGCTGGCCTCTCGGGACGGTGCGAACGCCCTCGAACTCGTCTTTAGCCCACTGGAGACGGCCGCGTTCTGTGAGGTCTTCGACCAGGCGGTCGCGAAGTTCGAGGAGGTGAAGAACGTCGCTCGCTGCGTAGTCGAGTTGGTCGGTAGTGAGCGGACGGGCCAGCCAATCGGTCAAACGAGAGGTCTTTGGTAGAGAGATTCGAAGCACGCGATCGTGCAGCGCAGCCAGCGAAGGCGTCGACATGCCGGTGAACCCGGCGGCGAGTTGCGTGTCGAATATCTCCCGAGGGAGTTCGCCAGCCCAGTGCTGAAACACCTCGAGGTCTTGGCTCGAGGCGTGGAGAACCGCCACGCCATCTGATCGAAGAAGATCGGCGAGAGGTTCGGGGCTGACCGCTAACGGGTCGATCAAAACAATCTCTGACCCATTGTTGATTTGAATCAACGCAACGCGCGGAAAGTAGGAGCGTTCCCGGTGGAACTCCGTATCGATCGCGTAGTCAAGACCCTTCGTCCGGTCGACGAAGGCTTGAAACTCAGCGGTGTCTTCAATGACACCGCTGTATTCTGCTGGCGCCAATTTTGGCGCTTCTCCGTCGTTGTTCACACGCTGAGCGTAGTCGTGCCGGTCGACCAGAGCGTTGCTGGGGGGCTATCGAATGTCCTCGTCTGGCGCGGGTACCGCGTGGCGCTGAAGTTGTTCGAGATCCTCGGGAGTATCGATGTCGCGAAAGAACCCAGGCGAAGTCGAAAGAACTGCGCACTCGCGAAAGCCGGCGAAACCGGAGTGAAGCGAACGAACACCGCCTTCGAATCTGGAGGTGAGCTCCGGAACGATCCGAGATGCGAAGCAAACACCGTGCCACTGCCGCCGACCTCCGACGAGCGGCACCGAAACATCGGCGTTGGTCCGCCGTCGAGCATCGACGAGCACGTCGACATGGCCAGCCGTGAGCTGTGCGAGATCGCAGGACACGACGAGCACCTCATCACCGGTAACGGACTGGGTTGCGTGCACCAGAGCGCCGAAGGGTCCAATGTGGGGTTCGGGGTCGAGGACGTGGGTAACATTTCCAATGCGCCCGATTTCGGCGTCACCCCCGACAATTTTCACGCCGCCGAGATGACTCACTGCATCGATGACCCGAACAACCAAGGGTTGACCTTCGATGAGCAACGTTGCCTTGTCGGCCCCCATCCGGCGACTCTGGCCGCCGGCGAGCACGAGCACGTCAATCACCGTCACCGCCAGCTCCGTTCGCTCTAGGTCGAGTGTGTTGCTCTAGGTCGATGGTGGCCACGACGGATCGAGCTGACGAAGAAACAGGTCGCAGCGTTCTGCTTCGTCGGTCTCACCAATCTCGGCTGCGCACCGTTGAAGCCCGGATAGACAGCGGAGAAAGGCCCGGTTCGAATCGTGTTCCCATTTGACGTAGCCGCTCCCCCGCCAACCGTTCTGGCGCAAGGTGTCGAGGCCTCGGTGATAGCCAATGCGGTAGTACGCGTATGACTCGAGGGTGTCACGGCCAGCATCACCGAGGGCAGCCCATGCATCGAGCGACCTCGGCGAATCCGCCGCCACGGCAGCGAGAGCATCTCTTGGCTCTGGGCCGGTGCCGGCTGCAGTGATGGCGTCGATGAGTTGGCTATCAGCTTCGGGCAGCACCGTCTGGGGAATGCCGGTGCCACCGAAGGACACGTTGTGTGAGCTCACGTAGGAACGACCATGATGCGGAGGTTGTTCGTGACCTTCGCGCCAATGCCGTCGCCGCCGAGCACAGCCACCTGATCGCCGGGGCGGATATGTCCAGCTTCAGTCGCTGCCTTCATTGCCTCAAGCATCATTTCTTCTCGCGTCCCGCCCGCTGAGAGATAGATCGGAGCCGTGCCCCAACTCAAGGTCAGCTGGTTGATGGTTTGGGGCTCTGTGCTGATACCGAGAATCGGAACCTCAGGACGGAAACGGGCCATCTGGCGAACGGTGAAGCCGGTGCCGGAAATTGCAATGATGGCGGCGACGTCGAGTTCGGTTACCGCACGCCACGTCGCAACGGTCATTGCATCGGTCGTGTCGTTTCCGGAGTCGGCCTCTTGGCGCATTGCGCTGACGTTTCGTGCCCAAGCCTCGTGATCAAATACCTCGTCGGCCTTGCGGGCAATGCGGCCCATGGTGCGAACGACGTTGACCGGGTCGACGCCGACCGCCGTCTCGCCCGACAGCATGACTGCGCTGCTGCCATCCCACACGGCGTTTGCCACGTCGGAAGCCTCGGCGCGAGTCGGTGCGGGAGCGGTGATCATCGACTCCAACATTTGGGTAGCGGTGATGACGGGTTTACCGCCCGAGATGCAGCGCTTGATGATCTGCTTTTGAGTGATTGGCAAATCCTCGATAGGAAGCTCGTTGCCGAGATCGCCACGAGCGACCATGACCGCTCCCGATGCTTCGATGATGCCATCGAGGTTTTCGATAGCGGAACGTGTTTCGATCTTGGCGACGAGGAGTGGCCCGCGAGGGTGCGGTTCGGTTCCGACCCGGCGCATGTCGTGAGCGGACTTCACAAAGCTAATCGCCAACATGTCGACGCCAACGTCGACGAAGGAGTCAGCTAACTTCAGGTCGTAGTCGGTGGGTGTCGAGAGAACGAGTTTGTCCGCTGGAATGTGGACTCCAGGCTTGCCGGAGAGCTTGCCGGCGTGCACGACTTCTGACTTCAAAACGTCGGAACCGACCTCGCGCACTTCGAGGACGAGTCGTCCGTCGCCGATCACAATGCGATCGCCTGCGCTGTAGTTGGTGAACATGCCTTCGTAGTCGACCTCTATGGTGGTCTTCGTGGACTCGTCTTCGCCACAGCGAACCTCGACGATGTCCCCGAGTTCGAAGAATGTGTCGGTTTTGAACTCTGCTACTCGAACTTTGGGTCCCGGAAGATCGGCCAAGATGCCGACGCTCCGCTTCTCTTCGTGTGCGATTCGACGAACGGCGTCGTACCGCTCCATGCCGTCGTCGAGCGATCCGTGAGAGAGGTTGATGCGGGCGACGTCTACGCCCGCTCGAATGATTCCTCGCAGCACCGATTCATCGTCGGTTGCTGGTCCGAGGCTTGCTATGAGCTTTGTCCTTCGCATCCCTTCAGGGTACTTGACCAGCACCATTGGCCACCCTGAACAATCGAGCAATTCCCGAGGACTTCCTGATCGGCCTACCCTAGGCTGACCCAATGGCCGTCCACCCGTACCTGCAAAGCAAGTTTCCCCTTGCTATGGCGCACCGCGGAGGGGCATTGGAAACCGCCGAAAACACGCTCGAAGGCTTTCGTTATGCAGCATCTCTTGGCTTCCGCTACATCGAAACCGATGTGCAGGTGAGTCGGGACGGCGTGGTTGTGTGCTTCCATGATCCGGTCGTCGATCGCGTGAGTCAACAAACGGGCGCTATCGATTCCTGGAGCTGGGCCGAACTCGCAGAATTGACGATCCTCGGCGGATCCCAGCTCATCGACCTCGAGAGCCTCCTAGAAGAACTTCCAGACACCTTTTTCAACATCGACGCGAAGAGCGACGCTGTCGTCGAGCCACTCCTCGGAGTTCTCACTCGGCAGAACGCCTTTGCTCGCGTGTGCGTTGGCACGTTCTCCGACGAACGGGGCCGGCGAATTCGAAACGCTGAACCCGACGTGATCTGCACTGCCTTAGGGCCTCGGGGATCGACTCGCCTTTTGTTGTCGAGCTGGGGCCTTCCCATCGAGACACCTCCCGGCGACGTGTTGCAACTGCCCCCGAAGTACCGGGGATTCGACATCCTCACCGAACGCTTCATCTCCCACGCGCACGATCTCGGTCTTGCTGTTCACGCGTGGACCATCAATGAGCGTCGAGAGATTGAACGACTCCTCGACTTGGGTATCGACGGCATCATGACGGATCGACCGAGCCTGTTGAAGCAAGTATTTGCCGATCGCGGCTTCGATCTCTGACCCACCTGTGTCACCGGTGGTGGGCTACGGTGAGACCATGGATGACCTCGAAGGGCTCACCTGCCCCCGGTGCGGTGGCGACCTCGCTGAACGCGAATTCTATGGTGTCTGCGCGACGTGCGCCGACACGCTGAGATCGACCTTCGACGGAAGTCCCCGAGGCGACGTAGAAGCCGCTGCCTACGAACCAAAGATGAACGTCACGCCAAACGCTGTTGCGTCCAAAGAGTAGCCATGTTGCCCTTCTTGGAGGCGGCGCTTTGGATCGCCCTCGCGAGCATCCCGTTCGTGTTTGTCGGCATGACCTTCCTGCATGCAGCGAAACGTCCCCAATGGGTTTGGGCGTTGTCCGGACGCACCCAGATCGTCTGGATTGCCACGTTGCTGATCGGCAACTTGGTATGGCCCATTGGTGTGCCAGCTGCGATCTACTACCTCATTCGGGTTCGGCCAGTGCTCGTGGCCGCCGAGAGCGGTGACATGGACCGACTCCTCGACAGCGCCTAAAACTACCAGCGCCCCCACGTCCTTGCGAAAGGACATGGGGACCGCTGTGTTGTTCTTTATGACGTTGCGCTGCCTTGAGGGCAGTGCTTCGCTG
>CAZBTI010000025.1:22504-33776 GCA_964494395.1 uncultured Acidimicrobiales bacterium
CGCTGCCTTGAGGGCAGTGCTTCGCTGGGGCGCTTAGAACTCGGCGCGTACCAGTGCGTGCTCTACCAGATGAAGGAGCGTGACTTTCGTGCTATTACGGTCACGTGCATCGGTGCTCACGATCGGAATATCGTCATCGAGGTCAAGACCTTCACGAACTTCTTCGATCGAGTGGTGAAGATCGCCGTGGAATGCGTTGATTGCAACCACGAACGGAACCTGCGCCTGCTCGAAGTACTCGACAGCACCGAAGGAATCTTCGAAGCGACGCGTATCCAAGATGACGACAGCGCCGATGGCGCCTCGGGTGAGTTCATCCCACATGAATCGGAAGCGGTCCTGGCCCGGAGTGCCGAACAGGTACAGAACCAGTTCGTCACCGAGACCAACGCGACCGAAGTCCATTGCAACCGTGGTCGACTTCTTCGAGCTTGCTGCATCACCCTCATTGTCGACGTCGGCGCTCACGGTAGTGAGAGCGGCTTCGGTCGTGAGGGGATCAATCTCGGAGATCGAACCAACGAACGTTGTCTTGCCGACGGCGTAACCACCGGCGACAACGATCTTGACTGGAAGCGGAACCGATTCAGAGCCGGTGTCTTCTGCGGAAGTGAAATCAGAGTCGACGGAGACCATCGCGAACCCTTTCCAGAAGTGCGGTGTCGGCCTTTTGCGACATCGACTTCGTCTGTACGTGGCCTTCGACGGAGAGATCACCAATCAGCACGCGGATGGCGCCGATCGGAAGTCGAAGATGAGCTGAAAGTTCAGCGACGGCTATTGGCTTTTCTGCGAGCTTGAGGATGTCTCGTCGTTCGAATGCGATGAGCTGGAGATTTTCCCGTCCTCGGGGCGTCGTGCGCACCAAAGCCTCGTACGGGATGTCGACGTCGACCTTGGTACGACCACCGGTGACCGCATATGGCGGTACCCGGAGTCGACGCTTGGCCTGACCGTCGCTCTGCTCAGCGCTTGTGTCGTAAGCGGTCATCGTGGCAGGGCATTCACAAGCTTGGCTCGGAGTTCAGGAGTGAGAACGCGTCCGGCCTTTTCGACCAGAACTGCCATCTCGTACCCAACAAACCCAATATCGCACGATGCTTCGGCGACGACACCCAATGCGGAGCCGTCGCTGACACCCGTGACGAGCAGGAGCGCATTGTCCATTTCGACGATGACTTCGTTGACACGACCGCCGCCGAAGCGTCCGGCTGCGCCATATGCGAGTCCGATCAGTCCCGATGCAACCGCTGCGAAGCGGTCACCACCGGCACGATCCAGTCCGTTTGACATGGCCATGAGGAGGCCATCTGACGAAACCACGATGGCCTCAACGACCCCTGGGGTTTGATCAACAAAGCTGGAAATCAACCAGCTGACATCTTCTACCTGAGTCATTATTCACCATCCGTTTCAGCAGGACCACGGCCCCGCTCGAGTCCCGACTTGTATCGAGACAACATTGATTTGACCTGATCTGGAGAACGCTGAGAGGGTCCCGCACGTTCCTCATCCATGTTCAAAATTGGTGCGTCAGCAGCTGGAGCGGCACTACGAGTGCGCTTCTTCAGCTTTCCGCCCGAGGCTGCAGATTGTGTTGCCGGAGCCGGAGCTACTGGGGCTGCCGCTACCGGTGCTGCGGCAACCGGCGCTGCTGCTACTGGGGCCGGAGCTGTCGGTGCAGCTGCTGCGGTGGCTACGGGTGCAGCTGCGACTGCGGCTGCGGTAGCGACTGGCGCTGCGGCTGCTGCGGCACTCGCGACGGGGGCTGCGGCCACTGGAGCTGCTGCAGCACTCGCTACCGGTGCGGGAGCGATCGGTGCCGGTGCGGGAGCGATCGGTGCCGGTGCTACTGGATCACTCGGCATTTCGAAGCTTGAGTTACCAGGAGTGAAGACCTCAGGTGCTGCAGGGGCTTCATTGACTGGCTTTGGAAGCGAGACTCCAAGATCACTGTCGTCCGCTGGGTCGAGAACGCTCTCGAGCGGCATGGCGGGGTCTCGCGGAGGGGTATCAGCAATCGTTGGGAACGGGGCTGGAGCCTCGGCTGCAACAGGTGGCGTGCCGATTGCAGATGCGTCGGCGACCGGTGCCGATGCATCGATTGGAGCTTGCGCCTCAATCTGCACAGGTTCAGAGATTTCAACCGCTGCTGGAGCAGTCTCAACCGCTTCAATTGGAGCAGGGGCAGCAGCCTCGACCGGAGCGGGTGCTGGTGCTGGCGCTGGTGCAGCACCTGGCACGGTCTGTGACCATGATTGGACGACTGCGGCCGGAACCACGACGGTTGCCACGGTGCCGTTGCCATCGCCCTGAGCAAGACGTACCTGTACGCCGAGCTTGTGGGAAATGCGGCTGACGACCTGAAGGCCAATCGAGTGCGAAATCGTGAGTGTCGAAACCGGTGGCTTCGCCAGCATCTCGTTCAGGCTGTTCATCTGCTCTGGAGCAATGCCTGTTCCGTGATCGAGGATCGTGATCGTATAGTCGCCGGTTGCAGGGTTTGCTGCACCGGTGACGTCGACGGCGGTTCCTGGAGGCGAGTGCTGAGCGGCGTTCTCCATGAGCTCTGCGAGAAGGTGAGCCATTTCGCTCGCCTTCGGGCCAGCAACGTTGGTTTCGTCGAGCGAAATTGGAACGATTCGCTTGTAGTCCTCGACCTCGCCAATGGCGACACGGAGAACTTCGCGAAGTGGAACTGCTGGGCTGTGGCGCTCGGGGGTCTTTGCGTCGGCGAGAACAAGCAAGCTCTCTGCGTTGCGATGCATGCGAGTAGCGAGGTGATCTACTCGGTACAGCAGTGACAGGCGGTCAGAGTCGCGCTCTTCAGCTTCGAGGGTGTCGATTGCTTCGAGCTGACGATCTACAAGGGCCTGATTACGGCGAGCAAGGTTGACGAACGTGTTCGAGATGCCGGTCTGCAGCTCGCTGACGTCATCTCCAATTCCCGCTGCGCTCGTACGAACTGCACGGAGGCCAGAGGCAACGCTTGCAAACTCTGAGTCTTCGAACTCAACCGGCTGACGGTTGGTACCGAGATCCGAGATCGCAGTGCCACTCGAGATGGCCTGTCCGAGACTCGGCAGGTCCTCGTTGGCGACGGCAAACGCTTCGTCGCGAAGGGCGATCAGCGATCCTGAGAGTGCCGACTGGGCCTTCTTCCACATGAAGAAGAAGCCAATGGCGGCAACGATAAAGAGCACGATGCCGACGATCAGGTTGCTGACCACGACGGCCACCAACATGAGGACGAGCGGAATCACCCCGATCATCATCATCGATGTACCAACTGAGCCAGGCGCACTCTTCTGCCCCGCTTCTGGAGAGGGTGCCTCTGTGGCCACCTCTTCCACGGGTGCGGGTTCCTCGCTGGTTTCCTTGTTAAACATAAATCCCTCGACATACGTGAGCGTTACTTCCGATCTATCGGAATTGGCGTTACACAGTTGAGGAATTTTTTGGGTCTTTGGACCTAAATGAAACCAGATTTACGGGTTCGGGCGGCGTAGGTCAGCGGAGCGGTTGGTCGGCTGGCGTTACCGGTACGGGCAGACCGGTGGTGCCCATAAGAGCAGCATCGACCGCAGCGGCGCACGCACGACCCTCGGCAATCGCCCAGACGATCAGTGATTGTCCACGGCCCATATCGCCGCAGACGTACACGCCGTCGACATTGGTCGCATATTGAAGCGAACGGTCGACGTTTCCACGGTCGGTCAGGTCGACACCGAAATCATCGATCAACGGAGACTTCTCTGGACCGGAAAATCCCATTGCGAGGAGCACCATCTGCGCGGGGAACGTTTCTTCGGTGCCATCGATTGGAACGAAGCTCATCCTGCCGTCGACGACCGTGGACTCGACCCGCACCGTCTTGAGCGACGCTACGTTACCGTTCGCATCTTTTTCGAACTCGAGGGTGCTGATGCCGTATTCGCGAACATCTTCGCCTTCGATTTCGATTGCCTCGAGGTGGGCAGAAGGCGTGCGGAGAACGAGCGGCCAAGCGGGCCATGGATTCGTATCGGCTCGTTGATCTGGTGGTTCGGCCATGATTTCGAACTGATGCACCGACTTTGCTCCGTGGCGAAGCACCGTGCCCAGACAATCTGCTCCGGTATCGCCGCCGCCGATAATGATGACGTCCAACCCCTCGGCAGAGTTTGGATGCTCATCGAGTTCACCCATCTGCACAGCGTTTGATGGAGGCAAGAACTCCATGGCCTGCATAATGCCACCGGCGTCGCGGCCGGGCATTGGAAGGTCGCGCCATTGGGTTGCGCCAGCAGCGAGAACGACTGCGTCGAATTGTTCGGCGAGCTCGGCGGTCGTGATATCGACCCCAACGTTGACGCCGGTCCGAAAGACGGTGCCTTCGGCCTTCATCTGCTCGAGGCGGCGATCGATGAACCGCTTCTCCATCTTGAACTCAGGAATGCCATAGCGGAGCAAGCCGCCGATCTGCGGCGCTCGTTCGAGCACGGTCACGTCGTGGCCTGAGCGGCTCAATTGCTGAGCAACAGCGAGGCCCGCTGGCCCCGACCCAACGACAGCGACTGACTTGCCCGTCCTGACCGTCGCAATGACCGGGGTAACCCAGCCTTCGGCGAAAGCGCGCTCGATGATTTCGATTTCGACCTGCTTGATCGTGACCGGAGGTTCGTGAATACCGAGGACACAAGACCCTTCGCACGGAGCTGGACACAACCGGCCGGTGAACTCGGGAAAGTTGTTCGTTGCATGCAGGCGCTCAGATGCAGCCTTCCAATCGTCTCGGTAGACGAGGTCGTTCCAATCCGGAATCAGGTTCCCGAGCGGGCAGCCGCTGTTGCAAAAGGGGATTCCGCAGTCCATGCAACGAGACGCCTGGACCTTTAGTTCATCGTCGTCGAACGGCTCGTAGACCTCTTTCCAATCCAAGATCCGCACCGGTACCGGTCGCATCGTTGGCGTCTTTCGGCCGTGCTTCATAAACCCTGTTGGATCACCCATGGCGTGCTCCTCGTTCCTTGGCCGAAGCCATAATCGCTTCCATTTCATCAGTACCCGCTTCGCGTGCGGCTGCTGCTGCAACGAGGACCCGCTTGTAGTCCCGTGGCATCACCTTCACAAAGGCCCTTTTCGCCGAGTCCCAGTCGGCCAGTACACGAATGCCCACATCTGAGCCGGTTTCGGTGATATGCGCATCGATCAGGGACTTCAGCAGCTCTTCGTCTTCTTCGACGAGGTTCTCCAAGTCGACCATCTCACCATTGACCTTCGCCTCAAACTCTCGTTCGGGGTCGTACACGTATGCCACACCGCCCGACATGCCGGCGGCAAAGTTGCGCCCGGTCGAACCAAGGATGACGGCCACTCCCCCGGTCATGTACTCACAACCATGGTCGCCAATGCCTTCGACGACAGCGGTTGCGCCCGAGTTTCTTACGCAGAACCGTTCGCCAACCTTTCCTCTGATGAAGAGCTCTCCCGAGGTTGCGCCATAGGCAATGACGTTGCCCGCAATGACGTTGTCCTCGGCCACGCACGCCATCTCGTCGGGCGGCCGCACGATGAGGCGTCCGCCGCTCAAGCCCTTACCAACAAAGTCGTTTGCGTCGCCGGTGAGGCGAATGGTGATGCCTTTCGGGACGAATGCTCCGAGGCTGTTTCCAGCAGAGCCTTCGGCGTCGACGATCACCGAGTCGTCCGGCAGCCCATCGGGTCCATTGATCGAGGTGAGGTGGTGACCAAGTTGGGTACCAACCGCCCGATGGACATTGCGGATGTCGGTCGAGATCTGCACCGGAGTGCCACCGTTGATCGCGGGCAACGCAGCGTCGAGCAGGCGTGCGTCGAGCGCCTCATCGAGTTTGTGATCTTGCCCGGTGTTGTGATGGCGAACTTCTCCCTGAAGAAGTGGCGGAACATAGAGGATGGGTGACAGGTCGAGCCCGTCAGCCTTCCAGTGATCGATGGCTGCATCGAGGTCGAGCGACTCGACCTGGCCAATCGCCTCTTCGAGTGTGCGGAAGCCGAGTTCGGCGAGCAACTCACGAACCTCTTCAGCAATGAACTCGAAGAAGTTGACCACGAAGTCCGGCGAACCGCTGAACTTCTTTCGAAGTTCGGGGTCTTGTGTAGCGACACCGACCGGGCATGTATTGAGGTGGCAGACGCGCATCATGATGCAACCCATCACGACGAGTGGAGCCGTTGCAAAGCCGTACTCGTCGGCCCCCAGCAGAGCGGCAATCATGACGTCTCGTCCGGTCTTTAGCTGCCCATCGACCTGAACAACGACCCGGTCTCGAAGACCGTTCATCAGCAGGGTCTGTTGTGTCTCGGCGAGGCCGAGTTCCCATGGGGACCCAGCGTGCTTGACCGAGGTCAACGGCGATGCGCCGGTGCCGCCGTCGTGGCCGGAAATGAGGACCACGTCGGCGTGAGCCTTGGAGACGCCGGCTGCGACGGTACCTACACCCAGTTCGCTCACGAGCTTTACGTGGACTCGCGCCTTTGGGTTCGCGCTCTTTAAGTCGTAGATCAGCTGAGCGAGATCCTCGATCGAATAGATGTCGTGATGTGGGGGTGGGCTGATGAGCCCGACACCCGGGGTGCTGCCACGAGTCTTTGCAATCCACGGGTACACCTTGTGGCCAGGCAACTGGCCACCCTCGCCAGGCTTTGCACCTTGGGCCATCTTGATCTGGATGTCATCGGCGTTGACGAGGTAGTTCGAGGTCACGCCAAATCGGCCCGAAGCAACCTGCTTGATCGCCGAACGCTTGGAGTCGCCGTTCTCCATTGGCGTGAAGCGTTCGTCGTCCTCGCCACCCTCGCCCGTATTCGACTTGGCCCCAATGCGGTTCATTGCAATGGCCAAGGTTTCGTGGGCTTCGGCGGAGATGGAACCGTACGACATTGCGCCGGTCGAGAAGCGCTTCACGATGTCGGCAATTGGCTCTACCTCTTCAATCGGAATCGATGGACGCTCTCCTCCCTTGAAGGAGAAGAGGCCCCGAAGCGTGGACAGGTTCTGCGCATGATTATTTACCGCTGAGGTGTACTCGCGGAAGATATCGAAACGTCCCGAACGTGTCGCGTGCTGCAACTTGAATACGGTGTCGGGGTTAAAGAGGTGGAACTCTCCCTCTCGGCGCCATTGATATTCGCCGCCGACCTCGAGGGTCTGGTGAGCGCGGTGATTGGGGTTTGCCGGGAACGCCCGACCATGACGGTCGAGGATCTCTTCGACGAGAACATCGAGCCCGACACCACCGAGGCGGCCAGCCATTCCCCCAAAGTACTCATCGAGTACTTCAGAGCTGAGGCCGATCGCTTCGAAGATCTGTGCGCCGGTGTAGGACGCAACGGTTGAGATGCCCATCTTCGACATGACTTTGAGAAGGCCCTTGTCGAAGGCTTTGACGTAGTTCTTCTCGGCCCGTTCAGGGCTGACGTCGATTCCATAGGCCTGTGTTTCGGCCATTCCCCGAATCGTCTCGAACGCAACGTAGGGGAACACGGCGCGAGCGCCGAACCCGAGAAGGGTCGCAACGTGATGGACCTCTCGGGCCTCGCCGGTCTCGACGACGATGTCGGCTCGGGAACGGATGCCGGACGAAACGAGATCGTGATGAACCGCCGCCGTTGCGAGCAGCGGCGGAATAGGCATCAGCGTTCGAGAGGCCGAGCGATCGGTGAGAATCAGGATTCCGGCGCCGTCCTCGACCGCAGCGCAAGCCGCTTTGCGGAGTCCATCGAGGGCGGTCGCGAGACCAACAGCGCCCGAGCTTGCCGGGAACACGATGTCGAGCAAGACGCTCTTCAGCCCCGATGCTGGGTCCTCGGTCGGCAGCAACCGAAGAAATTCGTTTGGTGTCAGCACCGGATGGTCGAGATGGATTTGTCGAACGGGGTCGTTGCCTGGGTTGAGCAGGTTGCCGCGTGGACCCAGTGTCGTTCCGACGGCGGTGATCAGTTCCTCACGGATAGCGTCGAGTGGAGGGTTCGTCACCTGAGCGAACAACTGCTGGAAGTAGTCGGGCAAGAGGCGGGACTTTTCCGATAGCGCCGCGATTGGCGTATCGGTTCCCATCGAGCCGAGGGCTTCCTTGCCATCGACGATCATTGGCTGGAGCAGGACCTTGATGTCCTCGTGGGTATAGCCAAAGGTGAGCTGACGACTCTCGAGCGTTCCTTCTACTGGACGCTCATCGATCTGCTCGGGCAGCGACGACAGGTGCGCCACCGATGACGTGACGAGTTCGCCATAGGGGCGCTTGGCCGCCACGCTCGCCTTGATCTCGTCGTCGCGAAGGATGCGACCTTGCTCGGTATCAATAAAGAAGATGCGGCCTGGTTCGAGACGACCCTTCTCGACGATGGTCGACTGATCGATATCTACCACACCGACCTCGGACGCCATGATCACCAGATTGTCGCTGGTGACCCAGTAGCGGCTCGGTCGTAGACCGTTGCGATCGAGAACCGCGCCGATCACCGTGCCGTCGGTGAACGACACCGACGCCGGGCCGTCCCACGGCTCCATAAGGGTTGCGTAGTACTCGTAGAACGCCGAACGCTCGGGGTCCATCGACTCGTGGTTCTCCCACGGTTCGGGGATCATCATCAGAATCGCCTCGGGCAGGCTGTAGCCCGACAGGGTGAGCAATTCGAGAGCTTCATCGAAGCCAGCAGTGTCGGACGCACCAGGAGTACAGATCGGGAACGCCCGCTCGAGGGAGTCTCCAAAGAGTTCCGATTCCAGAGCCGACTGGCGAGCCTTCATCCAATTGCGGTTGCCCTTGATCGTGTTGATTTCGCCGTTGTGAGCAACGAGGCGGTACGGGTGAGCGAGGGGCCACGAAGGGAAGGTGTTCGTGCTAAACCGGCTGTGCACCAGCGCAATAGCAGACTCAAATCGTTCATCACGCAGATCGTCAAAGAACGCGCCGAGCTGCGGCGTCGTGAGCATGCCCTTGTAGACAATCGTGCGAGCCGACAGTGACGGGAAGTACACGCCGTCGTGTAGAGATGACGCCCCACCCATGGCCTCGCTGGCTTCTGCTGCACCGGCTTCGACATGAATCTCGTGTTCAAAGCGCTTGCGAGCCACGAAGAGCACACGATCGAGTTCGATGCCCGAGAGGGTCCCGGAACTATGGGTGAAAAACGGTTGACTAAGGCCTGGCATCGCGACACGCGAACCAACGCCGATGGTCTCGGGCCGAATGGCAACGTCACGCCAACCAAGGACCACAAGGCCTTCTTCGACAGCGATCCGCTGGACTTCCGCTTTCGCCTCAGCAGCGAGGGCTGGTTCTTGGGGAAGGAACGCAATACCCGTTGCGTATTGACCGAACGGTGGCAGTTCGAAGTCGACATCATCGCGATACAACGCATCGGGGATCTGGGTGAGAATGCCCGACCCGTCACCTACCTCAGGGTCTGAACCCGCAGCACCTCGATGCTCGAGGGCGCAAAGCGCGCCGAGTCCGTGTTGTACAATCCGGTGGCTTGGGCGTCCGAGCATGTCGCACACGAAGTTGAGCCCACAGGCGTCGTGCTCGTTCTCAGGGTTGTAAAGGCCCTGCCGGGCCGGCAGTCCAAAAGTCATCGTCGTTCCTTACGGTAATGTCAGCGCGAACATGGCACGCTGGGACGACGTTGGCCCGGCTTGATAGGTAAAACCTATCCGGATAAGGGTCTTCGCACCACACCCAGCGAGCAACAAGATAGGTCCTATGGTCACGGAAACTTCCTCCCCTGCAGCCTCAGCAGCGCATGCACACGCCCTCAGCCGCTTCATCGACGAGTCGCCCTCGCCCTTTCACGTTGTTGCCACGGCGGTTGCGATGCTCGAGTCCGCAGGGTTCGAAGAATCGACAGCCAACGGCCAGCCGTCGCTCAACAAAAGCGGCAAGTTCTTTCGTACCCAAGATGGCTCGATCATGGCATGGGTGGTGCCGCCGGGCGCTGCGGCCACAACACCGTTTCGAATCATCGGGGCGCACACCGACAGCCCAAATCTGCACCTCAAACCAGAACCTGATGCTGACGCATTCGGTTACCGGCGGCTCGGCGTCGAGATCTACGGGGGTGTGCTGCTCAATTCGTGGCTTGATAGAGACCTTTCACTCTCGGGGCGCATTGC
Source organism: uncultured Acidimicrobiales bacterium (assembly GCA_964494395.1). Taxonomy (GTDB): domain Bacteria; phylum Actinomycetota; class Acidimicrobiia; order Acidimicrobiales; family SHLQ01; genus SHLQ01. The sequence goes on from CAZBTI010000025.1 coordinate 32,643, forward strand.
GGTACGAGATGGTGAAGCGCTCGCTGCCGTGCTCGTCAATATCGAACGACCGATCCTGCGGGTGCCGCAGCTGGCCATCCACCTCGATCGCGAGATCAGCACAAAGGGCCTGCTCCTCAACAAGCAACGGCACATGGCTCCTATCTACGGTCTGTCGAGCGGCGCCAGTGGCGACATCTGGGATCTCATTGCAAGTTCAGCTGGCGTGTCGAGGTCAGATATTCTCGGCGCCGACCTGATGCTTCACGACAGTCAACCTTCGCAACTGATCGGCGCCGACCAAGAGTTCATCAGTGCTCCCCGTCTCGACAATCAGTTGTCGTGCCATGCGGCCCTCACCGCAATCGCCGGCGTGGCCACCGAGGGGCACATTCCCGTCATCACCCTGTTCGACCACGAAGAGGTCGGCTCGGTCAGTGCGACCGGAGCTGCGACCGCCACTCTCCCGCGGCTCCTCGCCGAAATTTCCTCGAACCTCGGTGCGTCACCGAGTGAGCACGCCAGCGCTCTCGCGAACTCGCTCTTCATCTCGTCGGACAACGCCCACGCGACCCATCCGAACTACCCCGACCGTCACGAGCCAGATCACCACGTCGCGATCAATGGCGGTCCAGTGCTCAAGCACAACGCCAACCAGCGTTACACCACCACAGCTACGTCGGAAGGCATCTTCCGGCTCGCAGCCGAACGGGCCGGTGTTCAGACCCAGTCCTTCGTCAGCAGATCCGACCTCCCATGCGGTTCTACGATCGGGCCGACCGTTTCCGCCCTTCTCGGTATGACCGCGCTCGACCTCGGCTGCCCGCAACTCGCAATGCACAGCTGCCGAGAACTCGCAGGCACCAACGACCCCTGGGATCTCACGCTCCTCCTGGCGGAGTTGCTGTCCTCGTAGTTCGCCAAGGACTCCGTCCCAATTTTGGCGAACCAGGAAGACAGCCCGTTGCCGCCTCCGGCGGGCGTTCAAGCGGCACGCAGCCTGGGCGCCGGAGGGTTCAACGGGTCAGTTCCTTGTTTTCTTTGGCGAGCCGTTTCATCTCGGCCCGCTCACGAACCTCAGCCGGATAACGGCCAACCCGCTTCTTCTTTGCCTTTTCCTCTGACCTAACTCCATCCTCTCAAAGAGTGGAGCAG
>CAZBTI010000026.1:0-12530 GCA_964494395.1 uncultured Acidimicrobiales bacterium
ACGTCCGGTCGCCGAGGTACTCGCCGAGGCCAACCCGATCTTTGTCCGCTGGCACGAGGCCGAGACCAACTAGCGGAGAGTTATTCCCACTCCTCCCCCGGCATCTACAGTTTGCTGATGGCCATACTCGAGGACCTCGCCGACTACCTCTCCGAAGAGACAGCCATGCAGGTGTACGAAGCCGTGCTTCTCATGTCGAGCGACAACGCAGACGAGATGCCACGCGTGAAGCTCTTCACCGAAGGCGTCACTGTTCACGGTCTACTTCGCAGCCCAGCCGGGCTGTTCATGTGTGTGATGACCAACGTGGGCAAGGATCCGTTCTACTCCGAGATGGAGCAAGGCAACGTAGAGGTAGACCAACTCGAACGCATCGATCCAGACCAGGACTTCATCGTCGAAGGACACTGGCCTACGAGGAAGGTCGAGATCGACGGCCAGTACTACGTGATCCCACGAAACTATGTTTCGCTGTTCAATGACATCGTGAACGCCGCGAAGGTCAAGAAGAAGCGAAAACGGCGCTAGCTGATGTCGTCCTGTTCGAAGAACAGGCTGAACTCGATGACGCCGACGTCTCGAACAATGATCACAGGGGTTCTCGGCGGCGTGATCTCATAATCGGAGAACACCACATCGATCGATCCCGCCACCTGCACCTCATCACCCACAAGGCGGGCAGTGAGCGGGAACACGACCTCGTTGGTGACACCCTTTAGCGTCACCTCGCCGGTCACGTCGACGTTCACCTCTTCGCCGCTCTGAGGAACATCACCCAATTCGATGGACGAGGTGAGCCGAAAGTTGGCGAACGGAAAGAGTACGGCATTGAGAGCCTCACCACGAAAGGCGACGTCTCGGCGATCGTCGTCACTTCGGATAGTGGCCACATCGACGGCGAACTGTGCGCTCGTGACCGTCGTGTCCTCAATCTCTAACTCCCCAAAGATCGAAGAGGTTCTGCCAACCGCCTCGAACTCGCTCGCCCCTACGAAGTCTTTGAACACTCGGTAGCCAGCGACCGAGTCCCCGGCGATACGCCAGACACCCTCGACCGACTCGAGGTCACTGCCGACTACCACTTCCTCGGCCTCAGTTAACGATGCCTCGACCGCTTCACCTGGTTCAGCGAAGATGAGCGCAATGCTCTCTTCAGCGCGGTCGCCAATAGACAGTTCGACAGGCCCTTCGGCATCAAGGCCAAGAAATGCTGGGAGCGCGAAGAAACCAACAACTGCGAGAGTTCCCACGACGACAACAAGACCTATGAAGGCCTTTTTCCAGCGACTCATGCACACACGGTACGCCAACGCCAAGGACCGACGGGCAAACTCGAGCTCTGTTGACCAAATGTTCCAGATATTTAGGGACTGTCCCTCAACATCTGGTTCTCGTTAGCCCTTGCGCTTGCGGACTTCTTCGGTGATTGCTGGAACAACCTCGTGAAGGTCCCCAATGACGGCCCATCCGGCTTTTGTGACCATGTTGGCCTCGGGGTCGGTGTTGACGGCCAGAATGTTCTTTGAACCCATAGCGCCCACCCAGTGCTGTGTGGCTCCGCTGATGCCCGTGGCGATGTAGATGGTAGGGGCGATGCGGGTTCCGGTCTGTCCAACCTGGTCGCTGTGAGGGCGCCAACCGTTGTTGGTCACCGCACGACTGCAACCAACCTTGCCACCGAGAGCGTCTGCGAGTTCGTCGAGAGGGGCAAACGCCTCCTCGGATCCGACAGCGCGACCACCAGAGACGACGACCGGAGCGGTCGAAAGGGTGATTCCTTCAGACATCACCACACGATTGGTGATAGCGGATCGAACGAGACTGTCGTCGACCTCTACAGCGAGCTCACCAATCGCCCCGGCTGCCGGTGATGGCGAAGCCTCGACCGAGTGTGGTGCCATCGAGATCAACTTGACCTCGGCGTCGAGCGTTGCCTCTTCGAGTAGCGCTCCGCCCCACTGGCTACGCGTCATCGACGTAGCGTCTGGCGCAACGTCGACACAGTTTGCGACGAACGGAAGATCGGCGCGCGCTGCGAGTTGAGCCATCAACTCGTTACCGCGGTCGGTTCCGCTCGCGAGGACGAGTGCGGGGCTCTCCGACGCGACTGCACCAGCGAGCGCCTGGCCCCAAGCTTCCGGGTTGTAGTCGGCGAGGTTCGGCGACGTGAGATGATGCACGGCTTCTGCGCCGTACTCTCCAACTACACCAGCGGCCATGTCGGCGCCTTCACCCATGACGGCGGCGTGCACGGGAAGACCAAGTCCGCCAGCGATAGAGCGAGCCGAAGTCAACGCTTCGAAGGTCGATTCGGGAACGTGGCCACGATCGTGTTCTACAACGACAAGGACAGCACTCATTTACATCACTCCCAGTTCTTCGAGCAGATCGACAATGGCCGGCGCTGCTTCGGGCCCGGTGCCCAAGATCACTGTTTCGCTGACTTGTTCGGGAGGCGACTTCAAACGAACCTGCGCCTGACCTCCAGGTTCTGCTGCTGCCTCGACCGATTCCAGTTCGGCTTTCTTCGAAGCGAGACGTCCCTTCATTGTTGGGTATCGAGGAAGGTTGATGCCCTCTTTGACCCCAACACAAGCCGGCAGTGGCAGTTCGTAGACCTCGAAGCCGCTGTCGACTTCGCGTCGGGCAATGATGTGCCCCTCGCCAGATGCCGGGTCTTGACCTTCGGGCAGTTCGAGGCCTTTGATGCCGCTAACCATTGGACGTCCTAGGGCGTGCGCCACTCGAATCCCGACTTGGAACCCACCTTGATCTGCGGACTCATTGCCAAAGATGATCAGGTTGAATTCGCCATCGGCTGCTTCGAGTTCTTGGATGGCTGTAGTGAGGGCAGCGGCGGTCTGCTGTGGATCCTTCGGTGCGCCGTCGGTGGGGACCAGCACCATTTTCGAAATACCGACCGAGACCGCAGCACGCAGCTGCTCTTCAGAGTCGGTGCTACCCATGGAGAGAACCGTGGCTTCGCCGCCGTATTGTTCGACGAGTTGGACAGCAGCCTCCACTCCACATTCTTCATGCGGAGAAATTGCATGGCCGAGGTTCTTGTCGTCGACGTACTGTTCGTCTTCGGTGATGTTGATCCGGGCGCCCGGAGCGGGCACGCGTTTCACGAGTACGAGAATGCGCATAGGAAATCCTGACCGAGCTCACTCTGAGCTTCGTTCGTAATATATCAGCCGTGTATCACAGAAGCTAGGCGCTCATGACCGACCGATCAAGCACTCGATCTCTCCGCCACTCGCCTTGAGAAGACATTTGGAACCTGAACCCTGCGCGGTGGCATTTACCTATTGATATCGCTGCTGCGCTGGCTCGCAGGGCACAGGAGAGGACAACCGTGATAAGACCACTGCAACATCTTCGACGCGGCATCTCGTGGGCTCGCAATACCATTCGTGTTGCCGTCGGCGAGCGAGATGACTTCGACCTATCCCACCCTGCGGGGGCCCACGCCATCACGTGTGTCGACATCCGCCTGAGCAACGGATTTGAGGTCCTCGGAATGGACCGATGTGCCACCCTTCGACGCGGCACCACCGCCGTCACGATCGAGGCGCAGAAAGACCCCGGCCTGTTCAGCTCCTCGGGAACCGTGACCACCACGGCGCACACCCGGAGCGTCGAAGGTAGTCTGCGCCAAGTAGTGGTCATACGCGAAGACGTTGGCAAGGCAGCTGGTCGGCCGGTCGTGGTACGACGCGCCGAATGGAACGTCACTCACTTCCTCGAAGACCGAACCGTCACCGGAATCGCAAAGACGTTTTCCGTCGACGACGAACTGATCCATGTCGAGTACACCGACGGCCAAAATCAGCCACGGTCGATCCACTCACCGTAGGGAAGCGGCTTCGGCTGGCAACGCCACGTCGACTCCACGAAGCCGTTAGCTGAACGGCTCCCATGCCCCGTCAGGGCCCCGGCGATACAACGCTCTTGCCAAAAGGTGAGCAGCGTCGTCTTCCCACATCTTTTGAACCGTCGCACGGAGCTTGTCAATGGCACTGCTCTCGGCGTCACACAGACCAAGAACATCGCGAGCTGGCAACGCAGCGATAGGACCGTTAGGAAAGTGCGCCTCGGAGAGTTGATCCCATAGCCGGTCCAACAGAATCATGCTCGCTTCGAAATTCTCATCGCCGGTAACGACCAACATGTCGTTCCCCTGATGAATCTCCATATCGGGAAACCGTCCGGCGAGGTTCGTGAGCCCCACCTCGTGCAATTGCTCTCGGGAAAGCCCCGCCTCGTCCCGCATTCTGTCGGTGACGTAGGTGAAGTTGTTCCCGTCGTCATAGACGTAGAACACGGCGGCTTCATGGCTAAAGAGCCGGACTGGAACCGTGTCGGTGTCCCCCGCTGCCAGCGATAGAAAGTCGCCCGACGAAGCAGCGGCTCCCTGTTCGGACTGAATCCGCTTGAGGTAGGCAATAGAACTTTGAACGAGCGAGACGTTGTCTGTGGTCGACATTGCTGATCATGGTAGAAGGCGTTGACGCGTCATCTACACAGCTCGGACGGCCTTCGCTGCGTTCCGGGCAGTGGCACGTACGACCGGCCACGGATCGTTCGTGAAATAAGACATTGGATGTCCGGAGTAACGCCGCCCCATCTTTGCCGAGACTGCAGCCGCTGAGACGAAGTCTCCTATTGCCCAGAAATAGGCGAAGAAAATCTCTAGGGCCTTCGCTGAGCTAACAGCGAGCAGGTCAAAGTCTGGGTGGCCAAAGCAACGGTTAGCAGCTTCGATCAACTGGCCGGAGCGGCCGCTATCTGCGAGCATTTCCGAAGCGTCCTCAGCGTTGGTCTGCCCAGACTGACACTTGTCGACCCATTCTTCGATGAACGCCATCGCGGCTACAGCAAAGAAGGACGAGCCATCTGGCGCAGAGTTCGTGACGAACGAGACGTGATCCCACATCTCCTCGTTCGATCCGAGCCACTTCTTCGACATGTATTGCTGGAACTCAAGATGCCCAGCGAGTAGGGCTCCTCGCTCCACATGGTTGATGTATTGCTGCTCGATTGCACGCCGCGGACGCTGAAGCCCACGCGAACACTTGAGCAGTGGCACCCACGGGACCGGACTCTCTGGCAATTCGACCGTTGCGAGCAGAATGTCTGCCTCAGCGGCCTGCAATTCTGTCCAGAAGACTTGCGCTCCCTTTTTGCTGAGCTTGCCGGCCTCTTGATCTCGCACCGCCCAGGCCCGTTTCATCGTGGTCATCCCTCGCAGGATGTGTGCGAGGCCTGGAGTCATCGTGGTCTCAACCCACGAGTCGAACTTCGACGGTAGGCCTCCGGTCGATGAGCCCACCGCAACGAGGTGGCTTTGCTCATCGGGCGACGACGCTGCGCTATAGAGACGTTCAGCCATCGGCCAAGCCTCACTGACGATGGCCTCAGCGAACTGCACAGCGGCGGGGTACGAGTAGGTGACCGTCTCGTTCGGGATGAGGGCAGTATCGGAGAGGACGTCCTTGCCTGCATCGGCTTCTTCGCTGGTGACTTGCTCGTCCGCGTTTGCGTTCTTGCCACGGCGCAGGAGAAGCCTGCTCCGCTGCTGACCAGCGCTTTGATCGTCTTGTTCTTCTCGCTCGGCCACCTCTGTGCCGCTGCCTGCTTGGTCGACAACCGCTTGACGAGATATTTCGCCCGGCGCAACCGATTCGACGGAGACCGGTTCGGAGCTTTGGTGACTCTCGGGCGCTTCGTCCTGAGGTTGTGGCACCGCACTGATGACCAGCCGCTCGGGAACCTTACGAAGGACTCCGACCGGCAATTCCAAGAGGAACATGCGGACAGCATCTTCTGCGTCGAGGGCGCTCGGATTCGAACGAAAGATCAGGCCGGCCTCGTGATACATCGCGACCTCGCCATCATTTGCGACAGCAACTCCCGAGACGTTCTCGAGCGTTATGGTCACCGGTTGGGAGATCCCCTCGTAGTGCAGCACAAGGTCACCCTCGCGGCTCTGGATTCGACTCGCCAAGGGCGCAACGCCGTTGTCTCCCGCGATCTGGCGGAACCATGGGGGTACCGGCTGCGCACCCGATGGTTGGCTCGGCGATGAATGTGGAGCAGCCCAAATGGCTCTGCTCAGCGATTGGGCTAAGGGCTCGGTGATCGCCGATCGATTGAGCGTTGCGAGTCTCCCGCGAAAGACTGCGTAAGGAACGTACTCCTCACCGAGCACAGCACAGCGTGTCTCGCTAAGCACCTGAGCGAAGGCAGCGTCGCTCGACTCTGTCGCATTCGCGGCGTCGAGAGACTTCACAACATCGAGAACTTCTTCGAGTTCAGGGCCGTTCGAGGCCAATCGGTTGAGCTGGGTTCCCAGAACGTCAAACACCTCTTGGTGTTGGCTCTCCTGGGCCCTTGATTCGATAGATAACCACGACGACTGCGGGCCGAGTTCCGTTAGCGCTACCTGTAGATCAACAGGCGCCCCCGGAACGTTAGCGAGACCGGCTACCAAACGCTTTACAGCCATATCGACAGCCATTGCGGCCATCCGACCAGCTTCGATCGGCGCGTACAGCGACGGTCCACCGACTGCTGCTCGGTATTCGAGTGGGACGCTGTTCAGCACCTCGTGCGAAAGCGAACGGGTCGGCTTGATGCCGGCTGGTAGCTCGGCGAAGGAGATGTCCTGGGGATGTGGACCGTGAAAGAACGCTGCGGCATTGTTCTTTATGAAGTAAGTGCGTCGCCACGCATCGATCGCCGCCGTGTCCAGTTGAAGCAGTCCGGTAGCTGCCAGGGCGAGCACACCTGGTCCGTCATAGCCGTAGGCGATCGACATCGCCTCCGACCGTGCGGGATTCTCGCGAAGAAGTGAGTCGGCGAGGAGTGCGGTTGCATGCCCGTCGGCGTCATGGAGCGGGAGGCTTCGCAGCGAACGAAGCAGTGCCCGGAAAAACTGGCTGATCTCGGCTCGATGGCCGCTCATGGAAAAGGTCGTCTCCGATGCCCCCACCACGACTTCAGCGCCTTCACCAAGCTCTCCCTCTACGAGACGCTTGATGAGCGTGGTGAACCCGCGTTCGCCAAAGCGCTCGTCGGCTTCGCCAACGCCAAAGATGAGTCCAGCGTGCATTGAACCGTGTCCCGGCGCCCAGAAACCGCGAACACCGTCAATATCTAGCTCGTGGACTTGAACTCCGGTCTTTTCCGCGGCGGCCTTGGTCGCTTGGGCAGCAGCCGTCTGCGTGGGGTCAGGCATGAGATCAAATATGTGCTGCTTGCTACTCAACCCAACAAACCCTTTCTCGCCAGCTATCTACTTTTTCGGCGCGCGAAATGGCCTCTTTAGTTCAGATATGGAAAGAATTCACCAGAACCGGGGCTCAAGCCCGCTGGAAAGCGGTAGCGGTCGATTAGCGAACGTCGAAGGCGTGCACGACGGGTAAACCGCTGAAGCCACTCTCGTTTGCCGTCACGAGCTGTTGTGCGACAAAGAGTCGACCGTTCTCCTCATCGAAGGAAATACCGCCGACTTGCACACCACAGGTGGGAATGAAGTCTGCCTCAAGGGAGACGATCGACTCGGGTTCGACATTGGAAGGTTCGATACTTCCGGTCGCGGCGGCCGCTAGATCGGCGGGATCATACAGTGCTAGCTGTGGGCCGTGAGCGGCTACATCGGTGGTCGACCCGCGCTCGCACCGTGACCCCTGACCGATCTGCATGGAGTTGCCAGCCAAGACGACGCCATGGCGCCCATCGGACGTCGACACCCACTCCCCTCCCGGGAACACCGCACGTTCATCGAAGCTCGTCGAACGCGATTCGCCGGGAAGGAAGTTCGCAATCTCAAGCGCATCAATGCGCGACTCCGGGATCGCGGAATCAGGTGGCGAAAAGGCAATGAAGGGCGGCCCGGCGCTGGTATCGCTGTCGCCAGGCGCCAACTGATATCCGCTGATCAACCGTTGTCCGTCGAGGAACTCGTTCGCAAAGGATCTTGGTACGTCGAAGACGTAACCGGCCGTGACGAAATTATCGAAATTCGAGAGCGACCACGGACCTTCGACGTCAAGGTCGGAAAAGTCGAGACTCGAATGGCCGTGACCCGGGATCTCATCGTTTGTGACATCGAACGCTCGCCATGCAGTCCAGTGCAATCGACCGTCAACAACCTCGAGGCCGCCGATTCGAAAGTGCTCGAAGCCGCCTTGTTCGATGGTTCCCACGAACGCATCGCCGCGACCATCGGTGATATCGGTGAGCGGTTGGAGAATTTCGGCCTCGGAGAACTGGCCTCGCGCTCCGTCATGGGGCGCTAGTTCGGGAATAGAAACTTCGGCCACCGTGCCATCTTCTGGCAAACCGGAGAGGAACAGCGAACCGCTGCCCGCAGGGTTGTATGCAATCGCGAACCCGCCGAACCCGAACCCTTCGTTCTCCGGACCAGGAGCAATGGAGAACGATCCGGCGTAGGTGAAATCGTCGCTAGTCAGCGTGCCGGTCGTGGTCCACACATCATCAGCTGAGCCGCCATCGGCGACGTCGACTGTCGTGGCGTTGCCGCGAAGGAAGAATTGTGAAGAAATCACGATCAGAGCCAGAACTACGAGAGTGCTCGCACCGGCTGCCACGCGTTGGCGACGCTGGCGCTGTGCTGCGCGTTTCTTGACCGAGGAGAGCGACCCTGTGCCAATGTTGAGTTCGGCCTCGGACGCCGAGAAGCGTTCCTTGAGTTCACCAGATCCCATTAGCCATCCCTCCGCTGCATGACACGTCGAAGTTGCTCGAGCGCACGAGCGTTGCGGCTCTTCACTGTGCCCTCGGAGATATCGAGCGCTTCTGCGGTAGCCGACACCGACCAGTCGCAGTAGTGGCGCAGCACGACCACCGACCGGTGTTCGTGCGATAGCGCATCTAGTGCCCGGAAAAGGTCTGAGGACTCTCCGCTGGCCGCCGGAGCCGTCGTCTGCAAATCGGTGGCCACGTGCACTTCGCGACGTAGACGTCGAAACGCCGAGCGACGCCACGAACGCGCCCAGTTCAAGCCAGTTCGATACACCCAACCCGACGGGTTATCGTACGCCCCCACCTCGGACCATTTCTGATAGGCCCTGGCCATTGCCTCGTCGGTTGCTTCTTCAGCCAACGACGCCGATCCGACCGTAAAGGCCAACGCTTTCGCGACCCCGTCACGATGCAACCTGTAGAACTCATCAAAGGTCGCTGGCAGCGAGACCGTCTTGAGGATTGGGTCCTTCGCAGGCGAAAGCTCGGTCTCGAAAACGGGACGGAGCGCAAGACTCTGAACACGATTTCGCCGAACGCTCACAACGTCAGTAATACCATGAAAAACCACCTATTCAACGACCCAAGAGAAATCCGAAAATTGATGGAACCCACCTGCCACGCGGCGGCGTTTAGTAGGTACGTGCATAGTCGGCGAGGGACCGATTGCACCGCGAGGAAGCACCATGATGAACACCATCCGACAGCCTGCAACTTCGAAACCGGCACGCGCACGCCGCTCAACAAGGACGTTCTGGGGCGTAATCGCATCGTTGCTCACCGCAGGACTGACAACCAAGGTCACTCATCTCAATGGGCAAGCGTCGATGTCGGCCCATCCCGATGGCGATCCCACCGGCTTTGAGACGAGGTGGTGGTGCTGAGGTTGCATCCCAGCACCATTTCCGAATCCTGGAGATCTACTGGCTCGCACCGACGGCGGTTCAACGCGAACTGGCCGGGGCCTCAAGCCCCGGCCAGTGTCGCTCCTAGCCCTTGAGCCTGGTGTTCTCCGGGTCAAACGCCGAACCGGTTCCGACAACCGTGCAGGGATACAGTTCGTTCATGTACATGACCTGCATCTTGGTACCCGGTGCTGCGTACTCCGCTGGCACGTAGCCGAGGAGCAGGTTCTTGCCCACGCTCGGGCCGTAACCGGCGGTGGTTACGCGGCTGACACGTCCGTGGCTATCGACCAGGCGTTCGCCGTCGGCGTTGAGGATTGGTTCGTTGCCGCCCTGCATCCAGCGTTGGCGGCCCTGGCTATCGACGTTCTCTTCGACGACGAGGGTGACGCAATGGCTCTCGGGGTCGCCAGCCTCACGGGCGGCGAGGTACGCCTCCTTGCCAATGAAGTCCGCGGCCTTGACCTTTGGACGGGCAAGCCCAGCTTCGATGGGGTTGTACTCGCTCTCGAGTTCGGCCCCCATCAATCGATAGCCCTTCTCGATGCGACCGGTGACGGCGTAGACGCCCATACCTGTTGGGCGAACACCGTGGTCCTTGCCGGCCTCCATGATCGCGTCCCAGATCGTTGGTCCGTTGTCCCAACCGGTGTAGATCTCCCAGCCGGTATCTCCGACGTAGCTCACTCGGAAGATGGTGGAGGGAACGCCAGCGATCTCAACGTTGGTGACCGAACCGTATGGGTTGCCCTCGAAGCTGAGATCGGCATCGGTGAGTTGGCTCAAGATGGCCTCGGCGTTCGGACCCCAGAGGCCGAGTGTGGTCGTGGTCTTCGAGAGGTTCTTGAAGGTGACCGACTCATCTTCTGGCAGGTACTTCTTGATCCAGTATTCGTCGCGGCCGCCATCGAAGGCACCGGTGACAATGCGGACGGTATCTTCGCTCGTTTGCATCATGGTGAGGTCAGAGTGGAAGCCACCGTCGGGGGTCAGCCACGGGGTGTAGGCGCTGGTGCCGACGCCCTTGCAGACCTTGTTCACTGCAAGATATTCCGCAAAGTCGAGTGCCCCAGGACCGGAGAGCTCGAAGACTTGGAAGGCGCTGAGGTCGAACAGGCCGGCGTTCTCGCGCATGTTGAGGTGCTCGGCGTTGATGATCGGGCTCCACCAGCGGTTATCCCATTCGACTTCACGCTCGGACAGTCCGTAGCGCTCGACGAGGTCGGCGTTGCTCTCAAACCACTGCGGACGTTCCCAGACACGAGCCTGGAAGAACTCGGCCCCGAGTGCTTCGTGGCGGCTGTAGTAGGGGCTTTGCACCAGGTCGCGACGACCCTCCCACTGTTCCTGTGGGTGCACGATGCCGTAGGTCTTGATGAAGTGCTCGTCTGCGCGAGCCCAGATGTGATCGTCGCCGCGCTCTTCTGGGTAGAACCGGGCGAGGTCCGATGCGTGCGGGTCGATGACTCGTGGGTAGCCATAGGTCATCCACTCGGCAACGACTTGAGCCATGCCCGGGCCTTCCTTGACCCACACTGCCGCTGCCGACCACAGGTTGCGCACCTCGACGGTCTCGCCAAGGCACGGCATTGCGTCAGGGGTAAGCGAGAGCAAACCGTTGATGGCGTATTTGATCTCGGCGTCACCGAGCATCTCCATCAACTCGATGGCCGTTTCCATCTGCGGATCGAAGTCGTCAGGCGTGAAGGGCATCTCGGTCGGGGTGAGTGCTGCTTCTTCGTTGCTTGGGATGTCGTCTGGGTGGTGGAGGATGGCACGGTGACCGTAGGAGCCAACCTCCATCGAGCCAGCGGCCTGACGCTCGTAACAGAACGTGTCCATGTCGCGAACGATCGGGTAGGCAATCTCGGTGTTGGTCTCAGCGAGGACGTCGATTGCGCCCACGTCGGCCATCTGGTGCACCGCTGGGACGAGCGGGATGGTTGCTCCGGCCATGTTGGCAATGCGGTTGCTCCACACGCCACAGGCGACGACGACGTACTCGGCCTCGATACGGCCCCGGTCGGTGACTACCGCGGTGACCTTTTTCTGCCCGTTGGGAGCATCGGCAGTCTCGACGTCTGACACCTCGGTGTTCGCGAATACCTGAAGGACGCCTTTGTTCGTCGCCTCATTGCGAAAGAGGGTTCCAGTGTCGAGCGAGTCGACGACCGAAACCGTTGGGCAATGGAAGCCACCGAGGATGATTTCTTCGTTGATGAACGGAACGAGTTCCTTCACCTGAGCGGGGGTGAGCAGTTCCGCCTCGACGCCCCATGCGGTTGCGCTCGTCATGCGACGGTTGAGTTCGTCCATGCGCTCTTGGGTACGAGCGACTTCGATACCGCCAGAGTCGACGCTGCGGTCAAGGTCGCGGTACTGATTCGCACTTTGCACACCGAGCAGCGCCATCTCCTTGTTGTGGTCAACCGGGAAGATGAAGTTCGACGCGTGGCCGGTCGAGCCACCGGGGTTTGGCAACGGGCCCTTGTCGATGAGGACGATGTCGTCCCAGCCCAGTCGACTCAAATGGCCAACGAGGCAACTACCGACGATGCCAGCGCCGATAACGACGACCTGGGCCTTTGATGGGAACTCGCTCATGTTTGCTCCTCCGCTACGCCGTAGCGCAGGGTTTCCAAGTTTGGGGCCGATTCGGCCGTGATATATCAGCTGTGTATCAGTCAGGCTACGCACGAATAGTGCGCCCCGCAAACATCGCCGTAGAGAACTTGGATCACCGCCGAGGAGAGCCTCCAACTACGGAGCAAAAGCGCCGCTGCGTCTAGGCGAATGCACAGAGTTCTCGCCCAGTTCATCGAGAAACTCAGAATTGGGTCGTTCGACCTAGGT
>CAZBTI010000026.1:12630-27066 GCA_964494395.1 uncultured Acidimicrobiales bacterium
CCAGAGACCGTTCAACTGACCGAACGTTCGGACGAAATCGGCTACCTTGCACGTGGCCTCGTCAAGGCGACAAACACCCAGGACGGTCTTGTCGATCAAGCGACGACAGACGAGGTGACCGGTGTCCACAACCGTGCTGCGCTCCTACTCGAACTCGAGAGCCGGTTTGAGAACACGACGCACGACGAAGTTGATCCATTTGCCTTCATGATCCTGAACGTCGGCGGATTCGAAGGAATTCGTACCAGCCTCGGACACCAGGCAAGCAATGAACTTCTTGCTGACCTTGCACAGAACGTAAGCGCAGCGCTCGAGAACGGTGAGTTCATCGCACGATTGAATGGCGGAGAGTTCGCCGTACTGTCCGCCATTGGAACCAGTGTTGCTGATCAAGCCGACCTCGCAGATCGAATTGCCGACGCTGCAGCGGACACCTTCACGACCAGTGCGGGTACTGCTCGCACAACATCAGGTGTTGGCATCGTACGCATCCCCCAGCAGGCCGCAGATTCTGCTGAGGCCTTGCGCAACGCAAACTTCGCCCTCGAAGAGGTCAGACGAGCCGATCGCGGTGACGTCGTCCTCTACCACCCAATACTGTCCTCGCGATTTGAGCGCCGCTCGTTCATCCTGAACGAACTACGTCAAGCCCTGGCAAACGAGAGCCTGACCATGTTGTTCCAACCTGTCTTGGACCGAGATGGTGATGTAGTCGCTGTCGATTCCCACGTCGAATGGACCGACTCGACGGGAAGCCACGTTGGGCCTGGAGAGTTCGTGCCAGCAGCAGAGGCCGGAGGCCTCATCGATGAACTCGGCATGTGGATGATGACTGAGGCCTGCCAACAGATTGACTCCTGGGTTGAGGCCTTCGATTGGTCACCACTCGTGTCCGTCGATGTGTCGCCAGCGCAGCTCTTGAACAAGGACCTCGTGGACTTCGTCGAGCACCTGCTGGAACAGTACCCAGCAGCAAAGGGACGTCTCGCATTTGATCTTCGCCGCAACGCAAATTCCCCCGAGGCAATCGGGTACCGATCCGATGTACTCGTCGAACTCAAGAAGCTTGGGGTCTACCTCAGTATCGACGACTTCGGATCGGATGGCTCACCTCTGAGGAGTCTGTCCAACCTGCCGGTACAGCAGGTCAAGATCAGCCAAGAGTTTGTCGAGTCGCTCGCGAACGGCAAGAAAACCACTGAGTTCCTCAAGGACATCGTGAACATCGGTAAGGGCCAGGGACTCCACGTCGTCATCAAGGGAATCGAATCTGGCGAACAGTTCAAGGCGGTCGACTCCATGGGCCACAACCTGATGCAAGGTTCGGCGCTTGGCAAGCCAATGGCGGCCGACCAGGTCGCAGCCTCGTTCCAGACTCGTCACCCCTTCTTTATCTCCTCTGAGGCCAGCTAAATTTGTTGACCTGGGCGGTTGAAGCAACCTTCGGCCACCCGGCGAGACGCACTCGGTCGAGCCTCTTGGTGATAGACGGCTGATATATCAGCGCTGTAGGATGGGACTATGAGCACCACTTCCCCCGAGGCTGACGAGCCGAGTTCACTCGGCGAGCAGGCGTACATGACGCTGCGACAAATGATCGTTCGTCTGGACTTCGCACCCGGCGACGTGCTCAAGGAAGACGACCTCCGCGAACAACTCGGTCTGGGTCGCACGCCAATCCGCGAGGCACTCCTGCGCTTGCAGCGCGAGCATTTCGTCACCGTGATCCCCCGCCGCGGCATGTTCGTCAGCGGCATCGAGGTCGAAGAACTGTCGCTCTTGTTCGAGACTCGCTCGGTCCTCGAACCGTACGCTGCTCGCCTCGCCGCCCTGCGCGGGACCCCTGAACAATGGGATCTCATGGAGGAGACTCTGCAGAAGACTCACGACCCGTCACTCGACGCCGAAGCACAACTCGCGTTCGACCGTCGCTGCCACGAGATCATCTGGGAGGCATCGGGCAACCGATTCCTGCTCGACACGCTCGACATGCTCTACGCACAAAGCGACCGACTTTGGCACCTCTACCTTTCGGACGTCTCCGACATGGCTCACGCCGTCGAGGAGCACGAGGCGATTCT
Source organism: uncultured Acidimicrobiales bacterium (assembly GCA_964494395.1). Lineage (GTDB taxonomy): Bacteria > Actinomycetota > Acidimicrobiia > Acidimicrobiales > SHLQ01 > SHLQ01. The sequence goes on from CAZBTI010000026.1 coordinate 14,712, forward strand.
GAAAGGCCTTCGCTCCGGCGACGCCGACCGTGTCGCCGACTTGGTCGAAGCGCACGTGCAAAGCTTCGATGACCAGATCCGCGACGTGGTCACAAACCAACTCACCGCTCCCCTACAGCAGTAGCTGACCGGCCCACCCAACGCCGCCGATTGGGTCCGAGGTTCCAAAAAGTGATGACAAAGTTGTGCCCACACTCATGTCGAGTGCTGCTTGTCGACCCGTATGGAATAGAGTTCGCATTATCGGGTCGAACTTGGCCCCACAAGTAAAAGGAGCGGGTCAGATGAGCGACCTAGTTGTATTCATGTACGAGACAGAGCCAGAGGCCAGCGAGGCTTTGGCACACGTTTCGAGACAAGAACAAGAAAACGTGCATAAGCCACTTGTCGCGATAGAAGATGCCGCTGTTGCGATCAAGAAAGAGAACGGCAAGGTCAAGGTTCGCCAGACGCTCGAGTCTTCAGCGAAGGGATCGCGGATCATCTACGGAGGATTCTGGGGCTTCCTCATCGGCATTCTCTTCGGCGGGCCACTCATTGGTCTGCTCATTGGCTACGCCGCAGCCGGGCTCCTCGGACGCAAGATCGACCTCGGTATCGACAACAGCTTCATCGATTCGCTCGGCGCCGAATTGAACCCAGGCAACTCAGCACTGTTTCTTCTCGTGAATGACACCGACCCAGAGATCATCGCCGAAGCCATGGGCGACCACCGGGGAACGCTTTTCCACACCTCGCTGTCAGACGAGTGCCTCTCCGTACTAGGCGAAGCATGCCAGGATGACGAGCTCCGCGAAGCCGTTCAAGCCGAAACCTACGAAGAGGCGGCAATCCAAGACGCCGCGAGCAAAGCCATCACACCCGACTCTGTGTAACTGGCCAGAGCGGTCGTTCACGAACCACATGACCAAACCACGGAACGGCTCCACGTTTGTCGACCGTTATCACGAGGCAGGGCTGACACATAACCCTTTCGTCTCCCCCCAACTACCGGCTGCACTCGATGTGAATGTCGACGCGATCTACATCGATCGCGGACTTTCCGACCCTCCAGCGCCTGGTTCACGCTCATTGGTACAGGTGATCGGAGAAGAAGGGATGGGCAAGTCGACACAATTGCAGTGGTGGCGCTCAAGCCAACCGGGTCCTTTCCACTACATCCCCCGCGAGCCGTACAGGGACCGTTGGGCAACGCCGCCCGTTCGACAGCCGACCATCTATGGCGACGAGATCGATCGTATGCCGGTGGTGCTGCGCCGGCGCTGGTTCAAGACTCTCGCCAAGGCGAAAGCCACGCTCATCATCGGCACCCATGTCGATCTCACAGCGCTTGGTCAGCGCTCAGGTTTTACCGTGATCACCCATCACCTCGAGACGCTCGACGCGCCGAAAATGCGCGAGATGATCGATGCCCGACTGGCAGCATGCTCTAACGGGGTTGAGCCGCGTCTCGAGTTGAGCGATGCCGATATCGACTTTATCCTCAGCAAGTCGCGTGGCATTCCTCGTGACGCCGACGAGATCTGCCACACCCTTGTCGCAGAGCGAGTGATGTAGGAGGAAGAGACCATGACGAACAACCACAATCCAATCGAACCCTCCGACCCATACGCACTGCAGAGCGCGCACGTAGAGCAAATTGTCGTAGCCGGTAAGTCGGGGACCATTGGCGGCGTCGTCGCAGCGGTCGGGATCGTCCTGCTCATCGTGTCTGCGGTCGGCAGCGTCGGATTCTTTGCGATCCTCGGTGCCCTCGGTCTCGTCGGGGGAGGCATCCTCTTTGCGAGGGGCGCCGCTGAGAACTCTCGCTGGGAGCCGATCGATTTTCATTTCTCCGAGTGGGAGCTTGGACCCGGATTCACCCCGACCGTCACGGTGCACCGACGTTCGAAGAAATCAGTTCCTGACGTACCCAATATCCTCTCGAAGCTCACGCTGACATGCATCGAAGAAATCCGCTATCGGCAAGGCACCCAGACCAAGACCGAGCGGGACAAAATCTCCTTCGATTTTCCGCTCACGGGTTCGATCAGCGGAAATGCGTTTGTTGGACGCAGCCAGATGCAGGTTCCTGTCGATCATGGCGGGCCGACTCTCGACCTTTCCAACAACAAGGTCTACTGGGAACTCAGCCTCGACATCAGTGGTTTCTCCACCGTTGGCGGCGATGTCGAAGTCGGGATCTTCGTGGCCCCTATCCTCGGTAGGGACTTCGTAAAGTTCGTCGACGCTCCGCCACCTCCATCAGCACCGCCCTTTGCTCCGGGGTCCGCCTAGTGTTCCGGCATATCCAAAGCGCCGACCGCAATATCTCCATAAAGCTCGCGAACGACATCGCCGAGATTGGTGAGGCCTTTCACCTGACCGTCGAGAGGTCGCCAACCGACGGTGTCACCAACGACTCGGGCCGGGGCAAGATTCGCGAGGTTCGCGTACACCTCGAGTACGCCACTCAAGGGCGAGGCACGACGAACAGCGCCACCTTCCCCGCCGCGACGTTCCCAGTGGACCAATTCGGAATGGGATCAGGAGACATAGTCCTTCCGATTCCCATTCATTCGCCCGTCTCCTACGACGGCCGTCTACTTCGCGTGGTGTATCAAATCGTCGTCACCACCGATGTTCAGGCAGGCATGGACCACAACACCGAGATCCCGGTGGCCGTGGTCTTGGAAAATGGTGGGGACACATACCGAGCGCCGCATCCGTTGCGCACCACGTAGATCCGATGAGATACCGCTGGCCGCTTTGGCCGGCGTCGAGGGTGAAACCCGCTAGCGACGGGAGCAGGTCATATCGGTTCGTATGCCCGACCCGCGGGCGATGACGATGTACTGCCCATCAAATACGTTCGCGTTGGTATAGCCAATCGAGGACGTCTCGCCCACCCAGACATCGTTCCGGCGGATGTTGTACCCGTGGCCGGGTCCAAAGTCCGTCCACTCGATCACATCACCGCTCGCCGTTGAGCGAACCGTGCACACGTTGCCTGGATTCGGCTCCACGGTCGGAGCAGCTGGTTGCTCGGGCGCTGTCGCAGGATTTGGTGAAGGCTCCTGGGCAACGATGCCGGCGTTGCGCTGGAAGAACGGATCGTTTGCGATGCTTTGTGCCACCGAAAGGGTCTCGGGGTCGCTATCGAGCCACCAGCGACAGTTGGGGGTCTCGGGCTGGGTGTCGTGGAAGTAGATCACCGCAGCGAAGCGACTCGCAATATCAGGCCGCTTCAGGAAGTCGCGAGCGTTCCGGAGCCATTGCGCCTTGCCGCCCTCGGCCGCCGCAAACTCCGGCAGGACGAGTTGCTTGCCGGGGTGTTGGTCGGCGAACGACAAGAAGGGGGCCACGATGCGCTCAAGTTCTTGGTATTCCTCGGCGCTGTTGCGGCAGAGGTTCCAGTTGTATGGATCGGCGCCGAGAAAATCGACGACGTCATCGCCCGGGTACCACTTCGGTGCTGAGCGCCTGTCGGCGCTATCAACCTCGAAGCTCCAGCTCGTCATGGTCCAGACCCACTCGACATCGGCTCCTTGCTGTTGGAAGACGTTGTGGAAGTTGCGCCACGCGGCGATGAAGTCATCGCTATTGCCGAAGCTCTGCCGATCTCCAGCCTCGGGTTCGTGGTGGAATGCGACCCAGACTTCACCATCCAGCTGGCGAACCCCTTCTGCCAACGCCACCATCTCGGTGTACTCGCGAGAGCCTGGTTGGGCATTGGCGATGGTGCGCCAGGGAACCTCGCTGCCGTCTGAGCGTGTCGGATTGATCGACACCATGAGTGTTCGACCTCCATCGACAGCCCAGTTGTTCGTCGAGTTGTTGAGGTTGTCGTCCCAACGGGCAAATTCGCGAAGAAGTGGCAGTTGCGTACCGAGCTGGCTTTCTAGCGATTGGAACGCCTGTATCTGGGTCTCGCCGCCTCTTGTCTGCGCCCAGGAGCCAAACAAGACACCGTCATCGTTTGCGACTTGCGCACCCGCTCCGACCTGACCAAAGGCCAGAATGGCAACGACTGCAATCACCGGCCCGAAGAAGGCAATGAGTCGTGGAGCGGTTCGCCGAGTCCGGTTCCGACGGACGTCGTTGAGATGATGGGTTTTAGAGGTATCCATAGTCACCGCGTGACCCTAGAACAAATATGTTTCATCTGTAACACCAGTGACATTTTTTCGAACATAAATGACCACTGCATCACGTTGTGTGGTTTTTCTATCAGACTCTGACTTCTAGAGCGATGGATTGTGCCCGAGTCGACACCTCTGCGCCACCTCACGACAATTGGGCCGTAGCCTCGGAACGTGACCGCCCAAGATGGTGTTGTCAGCGTCACTGCCAGCACCGCCCACGCACTACTTCGACTTCGCGGTGAAACCGCTGGCCGCGCACTCGCCGAACTCGTCGTGCGCCGCTACGTCAGCATGGACGCCGATCAGAAGACGGCATTCTTCGAGGTCTTGCTCAATGAGTTTGGCGCCGACCGCTGTGCAATAGACGCAGCTATTTCGACATATCAATCCGAGCCCAGCGAGATCAATACTGTTGCGCTCGCTGAAGCGGCCGACGCGCTTCGACTTAACCTCTTCCGAGCAATCAACACCGCTCCCGGCGGCATCGGGGTTCTTCTCGACATGCGGACTGAGCTGTTAGCCCGACGATCCAGCCGGCCCGACCTGTTGCCGGTCGAACGAGACCTGAAGTATCTGCTGTCGTCGTGGTTCAACCGGGGGTTCCTGCACCTCGAGCAGTTGGACTGGACAACACCTGCGCACATCCTCGAAAGCCTCATCCGTTACGAGGCCGTCCACGAGATTCGAGGATGGGACGACCTTCGGCGACGGCTCGCCCCCGATCGCCGATCGTTTGGCTTCTTTCACCCCGCGCTACCCGACGAACCGATCATCTTCGTTGAAGTCGCCCTCACCAAAGGCCTCGCAACATCCATCCAAGACGTCATCGATGCTCCTCCCCCGGATCTGACACCCTCCGACGCCGACACCGCAATCTTCTACTCGATCACCAACTGTCAATCCGGCTTGCGAGGCATCAGCTTCGGCAGCTTCCTGATCAAACAGGTCACCGAGCGCCTCAGCGCCGAGGACCTCGGGCTGACGACCTTCGCGACGCTCTCACCAATACCCGGTTTCGCAGCGTGGCTAGCCGACACCCACCCCGATACTGACGCTACCGATCAGGTAGCGCTCTCGGCGCGGTGCGCAGAATATCTGCTTACTGCACGGCGCGGAACTCTACCGGCCGACCCAGTGGCGCGATTTCACCTGCGCAACGGCGCGTGTATTGCGCAGATCAACACCGAAGGCGATACGTCCGAAAAGGGCATGGCCGAATCTCATGGCCTGCTCGTCAACTATCTCTACTCGGGTCAAGATCTGCTTGCGAACAACGAAGCACTCACCCTCGACGGTGTCGTGTGCGCTGCCGAACAAGTCGCCGACCTACTGCCCAGCGCAGGCACATCTGCGCCGGAGCAGCTAAGCACACCTGCGCCGGAGCGCAGCTAAGTCGGGCAGCCGTCGGCACCGCCGGCTTCGATCGTCTCCATGGGGGCCTCGTTATCCCATGATGTCGAGAACGTGATGAATACATCTTCGTCCTCGACGAGGCGGTTCAAGATGGCCGTCCCGGTCAGCGGATGCCAGTAGACAGCGCTTAGCTGCTCGTCTGTGCATGACAGCGCTACCCGCACATATTCCAGACCCGAAAGCGCTGGATCAAAAGCATCGAACACCTCTTCGGTTGAGGTCTCTCGCAACGGCGCCCACTCGTGCACGATCGAACCCGGTTCGTTGCCGAGAATCCCAAAGGACGGGTCCTCCACGACGATCTCCATCGTCCGCTCAAAGCCTTGCGGGGTTTCAATGCTTTCGGCCAACGCGACCGCCTCTGCCCGGCGATCGGAATCGACCTCACCGCCACAGGCAGCCAGTAGCAACGCAAAAAGCGCGAGACGTAAGATACCGCGAAGCTTCACAGAGTGATCCCATAGGTCTCTTGAATCTGCCCGTGATACTCCTGGCGCTCTTCAGAGAGTTCGGGTACGAGCGTTGGCCATGTCATTGGATGCGGCCAATCAGCAGTGGCAACTTGCAATTGTTCGTCGATCTGCTCGGCCGACAGCTCGGCGGGCGCAGCGATGAAGATGTACATGCCCTGGAGCTTGCCGCCCGGATTCGCCGGATCATCGACGGTGTAATCGGGCCATGGAGCGAGCCAGAGGCCCCAACCCTGCGGACGCAGGTCCTTTTGGATCTGCGTCCAGTTCTCCTCGCCTGGCGCCGCCCCATCGATCACGTGGGTGACAAACGAATCTTCTCGGGTTTGCTTGACCGCTTCGAAGATCGGCACCCACCCCTCGCCTTGCTCTTCTCGATCTTTGAGATTGAGCGCATTTGGGTTGAAGACCACATCGGTGCCAAAGAGTTGCGTGTCGTGATCGGGGTGAGATACCTCGATGACCTTGCCCATCACCGGTCCGGTTCGCTGAACCAACATGACCCGACCAGCGCTTCGTGGGCCGACGACCGCTCGGCAGATTCCAAAGTTGCCGCGAATCTCGCCGTCCCCTTCGGGGATTTCCAGTTCGAGTCGGGCAGCAGCAGCGCGAACAGTATCCCAATCGCCAACACAGCTGCCGGCCATCACCAGCTCCCAATCACATGCCCCGGCCTCTATCTCGTCGACACGCTTGAAGTGTGCGAGGGAACCTTCGTAGTCGTCGAGGCGCAGCCGACTTAGTCCCGCAAGGTGCTGGAGTTGTGCATCGCCATCGGCAATGCCTACGGCGGCCTCGGTCGCTGCCAGCGTCGTCTCTGCGTCGCCGGTTCGCCATGCGTGCTCTGCTACCAGTCGGTGTGCAGCTACCTCGTGAGCCGGCGTGCCCTTGGCCTGAAGTCGGCCACCGATCTCTGACACTGTGTCTTTGACCTGCGCTGGCGATGCATTCGAGGCGAGCAGCGATTGCACGATCATCCGGAAGGACGGATGCAAGGCCACAACGTGGTCAGCGAGTGCCGTGGAATGTTCGATCTGCATCCGGGTTGCACCACTGGCGCGATAGGCCTCACCGAGTGACATTGCAAGGTTTGGGTCGTCGGGAAGCTCCTCCAACGCTGTTCGAATGTGGGCAACAGCGAGCTCGGGGGCGAGTCCCAGTTCATCGAGCTTGACCAGCAGTTCTCCGGCTTCGCAGGGCAGCTCTGGGTCGGTCACACCTTCGCGTGCGGCGCGGACCTCGGCAATAGCGTTCGTCGCTCCGTGATCTGCAGGCAGGAAAGCAAGCGCTTCCTCCATGTCGGCTTCTGCCGCCTCAGCCATCCAACCCGCTCCGCGCTCTGCTGCGAGAATCCCGTGCACGCGTCCAATGGTGATGACCGACCGGAGGGCTCCAGTCGCTACCGCCTCATCGAGAAGCGATTGTAGTGCCGAACCCATACTCGGTGTGTTCGGAGTGGTCCCCTCGCGCACAAGAGCGAAGAGCTCTTCGGTCCACGCGCTCGCCACCCCACGTTCGAGACGAACCGCATCGGGGACCGGCAAGACCTTTAGCGCTTCCTCGGCTCGCCCAAGCGAACGGAGCGCTCGTGCCTGCTCGAGACGGCGAAGCGCTCGATTGCGGTCGCTTTCGAACTCTTTGCCTTCGCCCTCGGTGCAGATGGCTAGGGCCTGGTCGTGATTGCCGGCCAGGTTTGCGACGCGAGCGCTAGTTGCAAGAAAGGAAGTCGTCGGTTTGCGACCTGCATCGACGATTTCTTCGATCGACGACTGGAGGAGTGATGCCGCCTCAGTAACAAGCCCCTGATCGGCGAGGGACTTGGCAAGCTCACGGCTGAGGGCGCCATACCAGTTCCATTCGGGGTTGATCTCGAGTAACGCTTCGCGGCACACCGCCTCGCGTTCGGGGCCATATCCGACCGGGTCGATCTTGTCGTAAGCGAAGGAGACATCGGTTGCTAGACATACCGTCTGCGGGCAATCCGCCGTTGCCGAGGACCGAGCCGACTCACGGGCGGCCAGCGCCTGATCGAGGACCTCTTGAGCGTTTCCTCTCGAGCCGATCAGATATTGGAGCTTGTGGTGTCGGGCGTATACACCGAGCCAAGGGTGGTTTAGCTCATCAGCGGCGACCAGCAGCTTGTCGGCCAGGTCAAGTGCTTCGTCATCACCTGCTGTCGCTGCTGCAGGAAGGGCGAAAAGAGCGTCCGCTAGCTCGCCCTCTCCGCTCTCGTTCAAACTCGTCTCTAGGTCTTCGACCCATTCCCAGATGTCCATAGCCTCTTTCGGCGAGCGCAACACGTTGAGCTGCGTTCGCTGTTTACGTGTGGTCGACCTAGCAGCGACCTTCCTCAAGGGTACGATGCGCAACATCAGCACCAACGCACCCAGCGGAGAAGAACCCGAAAACACGCGAAGGTCTCCCGTTTTGAAGCGCTCAGAGATCCACGGACTCATGGGGACTGTCGCCGATCTACGTATCTGGGCAAAGACGCACAAAGCTGCGGAGATGGCCGCCGGGGTCGTCCTCAGCGAGATCCGACGCTTGGAGGCAGTGTTCAACGTTTTCGACGCGGAGAGCGAGCTCTGTCGGTGGCGCCGCAATGAAGCTATTCACCCTTCGATCGAATTCGCAGACGTCATGGGTTCGGCACTCCACTGGCACGAACGTTCTGCCGGGCTTTTCAACCCGTTCATCGATCTCCTGAGCACACGTTGGCGTCAGGCCGAGATTGACAACGTCACCCCTCCGAGCGGGCGGATGCGTTCAATCGCCGATTCAATCTCCGATCTACCCTTCGAGATCCGCGACGGTCAACCCATTGCCGTAGGTGACTGTTCTGCGCTCAACCTCAATGCGATTGCAAAGGGATACATCGTCGATGTTTCCTCCGAAAGTGGTTTCGAATCAGACGAGGTCAGTGCACTCATGCTCAATGTAGGGGGCGATATTCGGGTCCTCGGCGAGCCTCCGACCGAGGTCGGGATTGAGAACCCTCTCCGACCGTACGACAACGAACCACCTCTTATCACCGTGCCGCTCACAGGCGGAGCGCTCGCGACAAGCGGCGGCTCGCGACGCGGGTTTCGCGTAGGTGATCGGTGGTGTAGCCACGTCATCGATCCCCGAAGCGGACAGACCGCAACCGGTGCTGCGAGCATTTCCGTGGTCGCCGATTCCGCCATGGAGTCCGACGTCGTCGCTACAGCCGCCTCTGTACTCAGCCCATCTGAGGCTCGGTCATGGGTATCTACGCTCGACGGCATCGACGCGTTCATCGTTGAGGACGATGGCGCAATACGTGTTACTCCCGGTTGGGTCGATCGATTCGGCGAGCCGCAGCCTGGATCGGCACCTAGGCAAGGGTGATGGCGACGAGCACGACGGCTAGCGCGGTGCCCGCGGCAGCGGTGAGGATGGCGGACCTACGTCGTTTTCGAAGGAACAGTTGCATGGTCAGTCCAGTCAGCGAGAGTGTGATGAGAAAGCCCGCAGTGAGGTCGATAACCCAACTCCACAAGCCGCCCGTCGATTCGCCTCGATGCAGGTCGCGAAAGACAGCAACCCATCCCTCTTCGGCCGTCGTCAACTCGTAGCTGCCACTTTCGACATCGAAGAAGAGATCGGCTGCAAAGCCTGCATTGCGGTAGGCGATTGTTCCTTCGCTACCAATGACGTCGAAGCTGTCGACCTCGCCAGACACGTCATACTCCGCTCGAACGAACTCCGAGATCGTCAGGAACTGTACGGATCCGTCGGTGTTCGTGACGGCAAATGGAAAGACCCCTTCCACTGACGTAACGGAGACCTCTTCGCCGAAGGTCCATTCCGGATGGTTGAGGGCTATCCCAGTGAGGCCGAAGAACAACACGATGATCAGGGTGATCATGCTGGCATAGACGTGAACTCGTCGTGCCCACTGATGGGTCTGCCGCTTGAGTTGCGACGGCGCCCTATCAGGCGTTGACCCGGACTGATTTCCGGTCGGGCGCGAAATGGTGCTCATCATTGGGTCCTTTGGCTCGCAAACCGGTCAGATGCGCAGTTCGGCAGATGCAGACACGATCTCGCCGTTCGCGTCCATCGTGGCGCTGAAGGGACTGTCGCCAATAGTGATTGGCGTACTCGTAATGCTGTAACGGTTTCCACGGCGCACGCCTTCGATGAAGAGCACGTAGTCGCCCTGGGGGACGAGCCCACCGGAGTCGTCGGTGCCGTCCCACGATACGACGAACTCACCCGGCACTCTCGTGGCGCTGGAGATGGTGGTATCTCCGCTGATTGCGCTCCATTCACGAAGCCGCGACAGCCAGCGCAGGGCGCGCTGATCGGGGTTGTTGTCTTGCATCACCCACAGGCTGATCATCGACACGAGGTTGCCCTCGGAGTCTTCGATCCACGAGGCTAAGTACGGATTCTCGAGATTTCGCGCCTCATCTACGCCGAACTCGTAGGTGAAGGCCACCAAGAGCTCCGCACCCGCAGGAAAGGCCGCCACGGCGGAACCCTCGCTCGTTACCTCGGTTGTGGTGGTAGGCGCTTCGCCGAGATCGAGATCTTCGGAGGTTGGTGCGGTGAATTCCGCGCCGGCGAATACCTCGGCGTCGTTGTTCCCACAAGCAGCGAGAAACGCTGCGAAGCCACCCGCTGCGGCACCGCGGCGGAGAAATGCCCGACGTGAGCTACTGATCAGACGAGGCTCGGATTGGAGTGAGAGGTCATCTCGGTGGCTAGACATATCACCTATCGGGGGGCACTCATTTTTCTTCGGGACACTAATCGTTGTAGCGATCTGTGGTGAGAGTTTGCTGAAGACGATGTGTGAACTTGGTCAAAGATAACGCTGGCTTCGTTGCCGAGCACGACGTCGCCGCCATCGCTATCGAATAGCAGTCGGGCTCGCCCCAACGCGGGTGTTGCCGAGGTCTGCGTGATTTCCCGCGTGGTTACCCGCAGCGATCCCGGCGTAGTTCGATACCGATGTCTTCAGCCGGCTGAGCTTTGAGAACTTCTCGTTTACCGCCTGGTCGACCGACGCGCGCCGGGATGCGAGCACGGGGAGTACCGATGAAGATCCCGCCATCGAGGTTGCCGTTTCGGCCGCCATGGAGCGCGCCTCTTCGAGGCGACTGCTCACCGTCCAAGCAAACCCATTGAGAAACGATCGCCGGAACGACTTCGTGCGGTTTCGACCCGATACGTCGACCTGCTTGCCGTGCGACAGCATGATGTTGACCGCCTGCACGAGCAAGGAGGTGAAGATGAGTTCGACCGAATCAAGATCGGATTCGTAGCCGACCAACGTTGCATGGTTTCCATCACGGGAGAACATCTCACCGGAACGAACCATGTCTTTGAACTGCTCGTCATCGAGACCGAGGATGGCCCGACACCCATTGGCCTGCGCCACTCCCCCGAGAAGCACGTATTTCTCTTTCGGGTACGGCGCTGGGATAAATATGATCCGGGTGGAGACATCGCCGCGGCCGGTCTTCTCCTCGATCAAGGCAAGGTCGATCGCATGAGCCGCTATCAGTTCTTGCGCCTTTGCCGTGAGCGCAGCGGCTTCTTCGGGGTAGGTCGTCGATTCGGCCTTGGCCAGAAGAGCGCGGATGGTTTGGAGAACTCGGTCGTGTGATGCCATTGAGAAAGCCTCGCGCTGGGGTGTGACAGCCTCGAAGGACTCGAGGAAGTACGCAATACTGGAACCCTACGAAACAGGAGTGAACAATGCCGGGACTCTCAGCGGTAAAGCAGTATCTGTCGACCGATACCGGGCTCGCGGTAATCAGCACGACGCAGGCCGATGGACGCGTGCTGTCGAGCCTCGTGAACTTCGGGGTGATCGACCACCCAGTCCACGGCGACCCACGCGTCGCAATGGTCTCCGTAGGGAATGCGTCCCGGCTCAAACACATTCGTCGAGGTTCAGAAGTCACCGTTGCGGTAACTCGAGGGTGGAACTGGGTTGGTGTCACCGGGCCCGCTGAACTCTTCGGTCCAGCAGAAACGAACGCTGCATTTGATGACGAGGCGCTTCGTCTGCTGATCCGCGAGATCTACAAATCCGCTGGCGGGACCCACGATGACTGGGACGAATTTGATCGGATGATGGTGGCCGACGCTCGAACGGCAGTTTTGATCGAGCCAAGCCGCATCATCGGCAACGCACCTCAGGGGTAGGACTACTCCCCCGGTGGCGGCCCGCCACCTTCAGGGGGACCTCCTCCACCAGGAGGACCTCCACCTTGGCCGCCGCCGGCTGCAGCTGCCGTCTCACCGATAAAGCAAGACAAGACGCCGTTACCTTCAGGATCGTTCGCGTGATAGTGGTAGCCAATTCCCTCG
>CAZBTI010000026.1:27166-33761 GCA_964494395.1 uncultured Acidimicrobiales bacterium
CTCGTCCAGTTCTGAGCAACCGGTCGCTCCATGGACGTGATATCCCTCGAACGGGTTGTAGTGGCCGCCACAGTCGTCGAATGCCGCAATCGTGTAATTGCCGAGGATCGCTTCGATCGGACCTCCCCTCGATCAGCGGAAACGTGCTCGCTACCTGCCAGACTTGAGAAGTGCAAATGCGCTTTTCCAGACGTCACCTTCTTCGCCTCGCTGGGGCGGGTTCGAGTGCTGTCGCCCTCGCTGCCTGTGGTGGCGGCGGAGACGATGGCCCCGATCGCACGGTGTCAGCTGATGCGACAGGCACCTCTGGGTGTGTGCTCACCCCTGCGGTCGGCACCCAGTTCTTTCAAGACACCGGTCTCGACCGGCGCGACCCTACCGAAGGGCGACCGGGTTCGCTGCTCGAGTTGAACTTCACGGTTCTCGCATCCGAGAGTTGTCTCCCGGTTGGCAACGCCGTGTTTCATATCTGGCACGTCGACGCGAGCGGTCTCTACTCAGGAGTCGCCGGCCAAGCCGAGGACACCACGGGCGAGACCTTCTTGCGTGCCTCTCAGGTGACCACCGGAAACGGCGGTGTGTCGTTTACGACCATTTACCCTGGCTGGATTACCGGCCGCTCTACCCATCTCAACGTGCGGGTCGACGTCGATGGTGTCGAGCAAGTCAATACTCAACTCTTCTTTCCGGACAACATCACCAATGGCATCTACGCCACCGACCCCGCATATCGCGAGCGCGGGCCGAAGGGCACCACGAACGATGAAGACCGCGAAGGCGCCGACCTTGCTCGACTGCGTATGGAAGTCATTGCGGCGAACACTGGCCATTTCGCCAGCCACACCATCGGTCTCAATCTGTAGCGAGGTCCTGAAGGGCGTGATCAGGAAGACTTGATCAGGCCGTCGATAATCTCGACCAACCGCGCGCTCGCATCCTCTTGGAGGAAATGCCCAGCACTCGTAACGGTGGTGTGCGCTTGGCCTGCGGTTCCGGCTACACGACCAATAAACGCAGCCTCTCCGCCACGGGTGATTGGATCCTCATCACTGAAACAGCACAGGAACGGCTTCTCAAACGCCCGCAAAACCTCCCAGGCTTCGCGTTGTGCTTCAGCTTCGGGGTCATCTGGGCTGGTGGGTACCAGGCTCGGCCAAATCCTGGCACCCGCCTTGTATCTATCGTCGGGAAAGGGCGCGTCGTAAGCGGCGATGACGTTGTCTGGCAGGTCGGCGATCGTCGCCATATTGAGCAGAAAGCCGATCGGAAAGTCCTCTGCGTTCTGTGAGAACTGCTGCCAGTTCAAAAAGTCCTCCGACATCGGACCCGACCCATCGGGAAGGCCGGTATTCGCTGCAACGACTGCAGCGAACCGGTCGGGCTGCGCGGTCAGTAGCCGTAACCCAACCAGCCCGCCCCAGTCCTGCACGAACATCGTGATAGACGAGAGGTCGAGGTGGTCGAAGATCAGGCTCGACATCCAAGAGACATGCCGGGCGTAGGTGTAGTCGGATTTCTCGGTTGGTTTGTCGCTGCGCCCGAAGCCCACCTGATCGGGAACGATGACTCGATGGCCGGCGGCAACGAGTGGACGGATCATGTCGCGGTACAGATAGCTCCACGAGGGCTCGCCGTGCATGAGCAGCACAGGGGCGGCCGACGGGTCTCCCTCGTCGATGTAGTGCACGCGTAACGTTGCGCCATCTTCGTCGGGGATCTCGGCGTAGTTCGGCTCGAAATCGAAGCCGGGAAGGTCGACGAAGCGGTCATCTGGAGTCCGGAGAGTTTGCATGACCGCAACCTAGCAAGTCTCGCGACTAAGCGACCGGCCGAGTTCAGCGGCTAAGTTCGCATACGGACAGCGCGCTGCGGGACAGCTGACCACGATCCATCCGAGGAGCAGATCAATGGCCACAAATATCTACGCAGAACCATTCATGGGGACCACTCGAGTGATCGAGACCGCCGACGGAACCCATATCAAGACCGTGTGGGCCGGCGAGGGTGACCGCTCTGTGCTCCTCGCCCACGGGTTTGGCTCGAGTTCGGACAGCTGGAACTTGCTCGCTCCCCTGCTCGTCGACCAAGGCTTTCGGGTCATTGCGTTCGACCAGCGCGGACATGGAGAGTCGACCATTGGTTCCAACGGAGTGAGCACAACATCGATGGCTGCCGACTACGGCGCAGTTGCGGAGTTGTACGATTTGCGCGACGCCGTCTTGGTCGGACACTCGATGGGTGGCTTTCTCGCTCTGGCATTTCTCCTCGACGGCCACCCCGACCTCACGAACCGAATCGGCAGCCTCATGCTGCTCTCGACGTTCGCTGGCGACGTCAGCAACAGTGCTCCGCAGAACAAACTGCAGATCCCGATGATCAAGTCCGGAGCGCTTCAGAAGATGCTGAAGTTGAAGCCAGCGCGCCAAGCCTTCACCCGATCGCTCGTTGGCGAACACTACGACAAAGACATGGCCCCAGCGTTCGTGCCAGTGTTCCTCAAGGCAAACCATGAGCAGCTCATCCCGATCCTCGAGGCAATGGTCGAAGAGAACCGATACGGACGGCTTTCCGAACTCGATCTCCCAACAACCGTGGTCATTGGAACGAAGGACAAAACAACTCCCCCGCTTCACTCCCTTCAGCTTCATGAAGGAATTGCGGGTTCGCGAATTGTGACCCTTATCGGGACCGGACACGCACCGAACTGGGAGTCCCCCGAGAAGTTGGCGATGCTGATCTCTCAACTCGCCATCCCGGTCGCATCCAGCTAGGGGATCACCGTCACGTCGCGCCAGAAGGCAATCCGGCCAGCCACGAGTCTGCGGGCGAACGGCCAGGGCTTTGCGTAGACAAAGGCGGAGTCCAACGCGGTGTCGCTCTCCCCTTCCACATGGAAGTAGCTGGCCTTGCCCTTCCAGAAGCAGCGGCTCGTGACCGGACTGTCGACGAGCACACCTTCGCGAAGGGACTCAAGGGGAAAATAGGTCATACCTTCAACGATTTTCACGTCGTCACTCTCAGCGATCACGACACCATCGAAGATTGCTTTAGCCATGCAGATGCAACCCATGTTGGTGCTGCGCAACTTCCCCAGTCGGTCTAGGCATTTCTGTCCCGAACGACCACAGCCGCCCGATGACCCGCGCGCGCACCCAGCAGAATGGGCACGAGCACGCCTACGCTCGACACCCCAACGACCACTGCCCAAACCGCCGTTGTTCGCTCGGGGTCACCCTCACCGAACCACAGACCAGCACCGATTGCGATAGCGGCTGACCAGCTCAACGTTCGACCGCCGATCACGGTGAGCTTCTTTCCCGCGCGCTGCGCAGCGCTCCAGGCCTCGGGTGATGACATCGTCGCGGACGTTCGGATACCTGCAATGCCGCTCATCCCGATTTGACCATCGGCCAGTCGCTTTGCCACACCGACAACGACCAGACCACTCACGATAAGTAAAAGCCCTATGGGAAGCATGATTGCCCAGGCGCCCGCCCATGTGAGGGGGGCATCCTGGGCAAGCATGAGGGGATCTTATCGAAGGAGCGATTTGTTGCGCCCGTGGGGGGCGGTGAGAGCGGACCCGTTAGGCGGGTCCGAATCGGCTGTTTGCAGGGCTGGGAAGGGCTGGGCGAGCGCCCACTGTTTCCTTACGGCGCAGCGAGACGCCAATGAGTGCAACGAACGCTGCAGCGGAAAGCAATCCCCAGCCGATCATCCCAAGAATGTTGGACTGACCACCGCCGTTGAAGGCGAGGGTCGGCACGACCGAAAGCTCGAGGACGGTGGAATCATCTGTCGAGTCGATATCTCGAAGAGGCTGCCCATTGGTAGCCGTGATGATCGATCCAACGTCATCGACCGACCGTGCGCCGACGATCTGAAGGGTGTTGTCGAAGTTGCCCCGAGCATCTTCATCTGCCCGGAATTCGATCTCGAACTCGGTTGTCTCACCGGGGACCAAAATTCCCTTGAGCGTCCGTGTTGCGGAGTTACGAGATGGATTCCAGTCACGACTTGCGATGGTGAAGCCGTCAGGAACCTCGAGGACGAGTTCGATGTCGGAGGCATTCACGATGCCGTTGTTGAATACCGACACCGCGTACGTGACGCTGTCTCCAGGCTGAAACACCGAGCGCTGTGAGCCTTCGGCGAGGTCAGCAAAGAGTGCAAGATTGAAGTCTGGTGGCGTAGCAAAGGCCAACAGCACGGTCGCCGTGTCGTCTTCGTCGCCCACGGTTCCTGGGAGTTCGCCACCTGGAAGAGAGTCGATATCTTCGAGCGACGTACCGTCAGAATTTCTGATTTCATTGCCCATGGAGTCCGAAGCGATTGCGCTCACGATTCCCACGCTGTTCTCGATGGTCCCGAGAGCACCCTCCCCAACTTCGAAGCGAATGTCGGTTGCGACCGTGGTCCCTGGAGCGATTGAGCCGGTCAGTTCGGTCGTTGCCGTACCGTCACCCAGGTCATCCCAGCTTTGGCTGTCGAGCACGATGCCGGTCGCTGGAAGGAAGTCGACGATGGTTACTTCATCGGCGAAGGTCGTTCCTTGGTTCGACACGGTAATCGTGAAGATCACTTCATCGCCGATCTGCAACGACTCGATCTCGACCTTGTCATCGACCTGAACATCGATCGCCAGGTCGAATTCGGGCGGTTCGATCGTGATTCCGGCGAAATCATGGTCGTCTTCGGCCGCTTCCCGAGGAAGGGTCCGACGAACGTTGGTGGTCGTCCGCTCTACTGGAGGAGCTGGTTCGGCATCAGGGTCGAAGCTGTCCGGATCGATATCTTCAGGCGAGATGGTCGTGTCTGGTGCCGCGGCTTCTTGGATGGCCTCGAAGTCGACGAGGCTCCCCGCAACGCTGTCGTAGCGAGGGTTGTCTGCTGGCTCCGAATCGATATCGACCGGGGTCGGCGTCGACGAGTCACTATCGGTATCAAAGCCGGCGATCTCGGCCCAGTTGTAGATGGTTCCTTCTGCATCAGCGTCGACGACGAAGGTAATCGGGACGACAACCGTCGCTCCTGCAGCGATTGGTCCACGCACAGGTGAGCGCAAGGTAGCGGTGCCATTTCCATTGTCTTGCCAGTCGGGGTCGACGAGCGTCAGACCGGAGCGAGGAATATAGTTCACGAGGACAACATCGGATGCTGGCACGGTACCTTCGTTCACAATGACGTGGTTGAACACGACAGCATTACCAATCGAGGCAACGCCCGTATCGCCATCGGTGCCAGCGACCGTCGAGGTGAGTGCGAGGTCGAAGTGACCAATGCGCACTGATGCACCGTCCCTGTCGTCTTCGCCAGATCCATCGTTCGAGCCATTTCGGTCCGGTGTCGAGTCGACGTCGCGGATCGAACGGAGCCTCTGACCTTCCGAGTTCACCGGGTTAGCCGAGGCGATCTCGGCGAAGTTGCTGATCGAGCCCGTGGCGTCTGCGGTCGAGATGAAATCGATCGAGACCGACGTCCGAGCGCCTGGCGCAAGGCGACCAGGAATCGTGATGTCGGCAGTGCCGTCGGTGCGACGAGTCCAATCCGAATCGGAGAGACGGAGTCCGCTGGTCGGCAGGTAGTCGACAATAACGATGTCATCGGCGTTCACGAGACCCTGGTTCTGAACCGTGATGGTGAACGTCACTCGGCTTCCAGGAACGATGTCGCTGCCGCCGTTGAGTGTCGTGGTGAGTGCAAGGTCGTGGAGACCAAAGCCTGCGGCGTCGTGATCGTCCTCGCCGCGATCGTTGCCGGTTCGACGGTCTGGGTTCGAGTCACGGTCGCGAATCGCACCCGAAGCTGCGTCACCTGCCGTGCGAGAACCGTCGTCGAAGTTGATGATCTCCGCAGCGTTCTGCAGAGCGGAGATGGATGATGGAAGCGGCTCTGACCAACGCATGACGATTGGAATGATGACCGATTGGCCGGTGGCGAGTCCGCCGCTCACGGTGACGACTGGACGACGCGGGTCTCTGTTGTTCCATGCCCATGAACGGCCACTGGCAGAACCGTTGGGGTTCAGGCCCGGGCTGAAGTCCGCCCACTGGCCGGCGCCGAGTTGATCGAAGTAGTCAATGACTTGAAAGCTCTCGACACGCTGACCTTGGTTGACGACCGTGAGGTTGAAGCGAACTGTCCGGTTCGACCGGTTGATCGTCGAGGTATCGACGCTTACTTGAAGCTCGAGGTCGAAGGGAAGAATCGCTCCCGTGTTGTTTACCCGCCCGGCGAGAACGCCGACCGCTGCGGCGCTGAGCTGACCGTTGGACACTCCACCCGGAAGCGAGCTGGCGTTGGTGGCAAAGTTTGCACGGACGGTGTAATTAACGCCTCGTTCGACGCCATCTCGCGCTCGGAAGAGGTACTGACCAGCGGCGTCTGTTGTCGTCGTGGCGACGTTTGAGCCATTTCGTTGCAAGGTCACCGTGACACCGGCGAGCGTTCGTTCGCCATTGTCGAGAATGCCGTCACCATCGATGTCGAGGAAGACCCGATTGCGAATCTGGTTCGGAGTGGAGGTCGTTCCGCCTTCGGGGACGTTCTCTGGCGGAGGCGGCGCAGTCGTCTCGGGAGCTGCAGTCGTCTCGGG
>CAZBTI010000027.1:0-7754 GCA_964494395.1 uncultured Acidimicrobiales bacterium
GTTGCGCCTGCTGCTCCTGCGGCTGGGTTTGATCCGTTCGCCCCGAACCCCGAAGCACCTGCTGACGAAAGCGGTGGTCTGTTCGGTGCGCTCTCGAACTTGCCGGAAGAGAACGCTGCTCCTGAATCCGACACCAGTGACCTGTATGGCCTAGACGCGTCTTTCGCCGATGCGGCCAATCCTGCGGAATCCGGCGATGCGATGAACGATCTCGCATTCTTGAATAACGATCTCGATGCTCAAGCGCCAGCGCTCGACAATCTTGAGGTTCCCGCCCAAGCACCGACTCCAGCACAGGCCTCGCCTCCAGTGGGTGACCCGTTCGGATCGTTGAGCGACCTTGTCGTCGACGGCGAGGCCGAAGAAGAACGTGGCGGCGTGCTCAAGTTCCTACGTCGCGACTAGTGGGGTTCGCACTTATTTGCGCTGCGATCGGGCTGCTCGTCGGTCCGGTGCTCGCCTTCGTTGCCGAACTGGTGCCGGATCGCTCCGGTGGTGGTCAGTCGCCTCGACACTGTCGAAATTGTCAGGTCGAAGTGTCGACGTTCGCGGCCTACCTACCCTTCCGCACCTCAGCATCTCAATGCGCTAGCTGTGGCCATCAGATCTCTGCGGGCAGACTGCCGATCGTTCTTGGGACCGGCGCGATCTTCGCTGCGGTCGGCAATGTCATTGGACCACGCTGGCAGGTCATCCCGGTGCTGTTTCTTTCGGCATCGATCATTGCCCTATCGGCGGTTGATTTGGCTCGTTATCGGCTGCCGGACAAGCTGCTCTTTCCTTCGTTAGGACTCGGCGTCGTGATTCTCGGGGCGTTTGCTGTAGCGACCGACTCGACCGATCACTTCGTCCGGGGCCTGATTGCGATGTTGGCCTATGGGCTCATCCTTTTCATTCCGAACCTGATCATGCCCGCCGGCTTGGCGTTCGGCGATGTAAAGCTCGCATTGCTCTTGGGGCTGTTCCTCGGTTGGACAGCCGAAACAGGTCTCGGGGCTGCCCGCCTCGTGATCTATGCGATGTTGCTCGGAATGATCATGGGCATTTTCACGGGTCTGATCGTCGGTCTTGGACGCCGTGTCTTCGGCCATGGGTTCGTGCCCGACCCCGATTTTCCCCCGCCTGAAGATGGTTCCTTCGAGCCGCTGCTGCGAACGGCGGCGCCCTTCGGGCCTGCACTGGCGTTTGCCACTCTCGGGCTAATCCTGTTCTCCGAGCGGGTTCTTCGTGGTGCCAGCATCCTGGCCCAGTTGTAGCAGCGTCAGCATTCTGACGTGTTGCTCTACGATTGAGCCATGGAACGTAGAACCGTCAGTGTCGATCTCGGTGATCGCAGCTACCCGGTAGAGATCGGGTTGGGTGTGCGAGCGAGCCTCATCGACTTCTTACCTGTTCGGGTGCGTCGTGTCGCTGTTGTGACCCAGGAGGGAATTGGCGTCGAGGTCGACTGCGGGGAAGCCGAGCAGCGGGTATTTCACATTGGCCAGGGAGAAGAATTCAAGACGCTCTCGACCATCGAGTCGTTATGTCGACAGTGGGCGCAATGGGGCCTGAATCGAAACGACGTAGTCGTTGGTGTGGGTGGAGGCATTGTCACCGATATCGCTGGATTTGCTGCGTCGGTCTATCACCGTGGTCTTCCGGTGATTCAGGTGCCGACGACGTTGCTGGGCCAAATCGATGCGGCGATTGGTGGCAAGACAGGAGTCAACCTGCCCGAGGGCAAGAACTTGGTCGGTGCATATTGGCAGCCGCTCGCAGTGCTTTGTGATGTCGAAACGCTTGCGACACTGCCGGCCCGCCACTATCGCGCCGGGCTTGGAGAGCTGGCGAAGTATCACTTCCTCGACAATGACTCGACCCGCGAAGCAGCGGTGCTCAACGATGGTCGGTTGACCGCCGACGATCTCGTCGATCGGGTGGCGTGGGCAGTGCAATTGAAGGCCGATGCAGTGAGCGCTGACGAGCGGGAGGGTGGCCGACGAGCGCTGCTCAACTACGGGCACACCCTTGGTCATGCACTCGAGACGTTAGGCAATCATGAACTTTTGCACGGCGAGGCGGTGGGTATCGGTATTGCGTATGCCGCAGAGGTCGCGCTTGAGATGGAGCGAATCGACGAAGCTCGAGTTGCATATCACCGCGAGATTCTGGCTGGGTATGACCTTGCGATGACACCGCCCGGTAACCCGGCATTTAGCGACATTGCACCCTTGCTCGCCCGAGACAAGAAAGCCTTGGACGGGATTACGTTCATCCTCGATGGTGTCGACGGATGCGAGGTCGTCGAGAACGTCGATGTCAACATTCTCGAGCGTGCTTACGAGCGGTTTATCGCGTGACCCAAACGCTGCCCGAAGGTCGAATTTCCCAGCTTCGCGCCCGCCTCGATACCGAGGGCGTAGATGCATTGCTCGTTTCTGCGAGCTCAAATATTCGCTACCTGACGGGTTTCACCGGGAGCAACGGACGGGTCGTCGTCACCAAATCTGCAGTAACGCTCATCACCGACGCTCGCTACGAGGCTCGAGCGGTCGACGAATCGGCTGTTGTTCGAGATGACGTGGGTGTCGATATCGACGTGGCGATCGCTCCAGGTGCTGGAGAGTCCGAGTTGCTTCGTCGCCTGGTTGAGGCCGGTGAGATCGGCCTCGAAGCCGACCATCTGTCGTGGTCGACAGCCCAACGACTGAGTGACTTGTTGTCAGCCGATCGGGTGCGCCCCACCACTGGGATCGTCGAATCGCTTCGAGAACGGAAGAGCGAAAGCGAGATTGGGTTGATGCGGCGCGCTGCTGCTATCGCCGATGAGGCGTTAGCGCTCGTTATCAGTAGTGGCATCGAGGGCATGAGCGAACGGGCGGTGCAGCGCGTGCTCGATCAGCGTGCTCTCGAGTTGGGTGCCGATGGTGCCAGCTTCGACACGATCGTGGCGTCGGGGCCCAATGGCGCTCGACCACACCACGAAGCGGGTGACCGAGTGCTCGCCGCCGGCGACTTGGTCATCATCGATTTCGGTGCTGAGGTGGCCGGGTATCGATCCGATATGACCCGATCGTTCGTCCTCGGCGAGCCGACTACGCAACAGAGGCAGATGCTCGATGCGGTCGAAGTGAGCCAGCGGGCTGGTGTCGATGCAGTTCGTGCCGGGCTCGCCACATCCGAGATCGACTCGACGTGTCGATCGGCGCTTGCTGAATACGACCTTGCCGACTACTTCGTGCACGGCACCGGCCACGGCGTTGGTCTCGATATCCACGAAGCGCCGTCGGTGAGTTCGACCTCGACTGCTACGCTCGCCCCTGGCCATGTGATCACCGTCGAGCCGGGCGTGTACATCCCCAACGTTGGGGGAGTCCGCTGGGAAGACACGGTGCTGGTCACCGCCGCTGGCGCTGAGGCGCTCACCGGCAGCCCTAAGCAACCAATCATCGAACTCTGAGGTCAGGGCCGAAGAGCTCACCGAGAACGCTGTACCTGAAGGAACTTTCATGCCGACTATCACCACGAACGACCTGAAGAACGGAATGCACCTCGACCTCGAGGGCGACCTCGTGCAGGTCATGGCGTTCCAGCACGTGAAGCCAGGCAAGGGCGGCGCCTTTGTTCGCAGCACCTTGAAGAACGTCCGCACTGGATCGACCGTTGACCGCACCTTCCGCGCAGGTGAGAAGGTCGAGCGGGCAATGATCGACAAGCGCGATATGCAGTATCTCTACAAGGACGGCGCCGACTTTGTCTTTATGGACACCGACACGTACGACCAGCGCAACGTGAGCCCCGAGACGCTTGGAGACTCGGCGAACTACATCATCGAGGGCCGCTCGGCGAACATGTTGATGTACGGCGAAGAGATCGTCGGTACCGACCTTCCCGCATCTGTCGAGCTCACGATTTCTGAGACCGAGCCAGGCCTGCAGGGCGACCGTTCATCGGGTGGCACGAAGCCAGCGACGCTCGAGACGGGCAAGAGCATTCAGGTGCCGCTGTTCATCAACATTGGCGATGTCGTCAAAGTCGATACCCGCACTGGCGAGTACCAGTCCCGGGTATAGCGGTGGATCCACTTCAACTATCTAGGCGGGAAGATCGAGAGAGCTGTCTCGCGATCCTGTACGAGGCCGACATGACCGGCGACCCCATCACTGAAGTGATGGAACGGAACCACGTGGATGAGGACGAGTACGGAACGGTCATCGTCGCTGGCGTGAACGAGAACCTTGGCGAGATCGACGCGCTTATCGATGGCGTGGCCGAAGACTGGACCGTCTCACGCATGGGCGGCATCGACCGCTCCATCCTGCGCATGGGTGTGTGGGAACTCAAGCACAGCCCCGAGGTCCCAACCACTGCAGTGGTATCCGAAGCCGTGGCCTTGGCCGAGGACTACTCGACCGAGAAGTCGGCGCCGTTCATTAACGGGATTTTGGTGAAGCTCGCTTCCACGGAACGTTGAACCAACCACTGCCAAGGTCGATGTCTGAGGTGTGTGCGAACGTTCCCGGCCGGGATGGGTTTGCGATCGCCCCGTGGCTCGAAGACTGGGCCGATCATCTCGTTGCGGCATGGAATGACCCCGAGATAGCCCGATGGAACCCCGTCCCGCCTGAGCCTTCGCTCGAACTCGCCGCCTCGTGGATTCGGGGAACCGCCTCGCAGAACGAGGCAAGTATCGGGATCGACGTCGTGATGGTCCACGACGAGACGAATACGCCGGCGGGGGAGATCGGTCTGCAAGTCGACCCTTCGCAAGGCATTGCCGAAGTTGGGTTTTGGCTCGCCGAAGCATTTCGAGGCCAGGGTGCGGCCAGACCGTTGCTCGCATTGGCTGAAGACTTAGTGGCACAGCTCGAACTAGCTGGCCTCGTGGCACTCGTCGAATCTGACAACACTGCCGCAGTCGCTACCTGCGAAGCACTGGCTTGGCCCGAGCTGCCAACCAATAGCGAACGCCGAGCCTTCGCCTACCGCACGCCCTAGTCAAGGGAACCGGCGGATGAGGTTTGACCCCACCCGCGGTCTAGAGAGGCCCACAAGCGCAACCCTAGCGCTGGCGGTCTCGTGTGTTCGCTCGATCGGGTGCCTGCCGCTCGGCTAGTGGTGCTCCAGTGCCCTTTGCTTTGTTGTCAGCAGCGCAAAGCATGGCGAGGTTGTCCAGCGTTGTTCGCTGGGTCGTCGAGAAGGGTTTGTGGTGGTCGCCTTGGAGCCAGGTGTGGGCTGCGTCGCATCCTGCGACTTCGCATCGGCCTCTGGATTCGACCATGGCGATGTATTTCATCCACTTCGGGAAGGCCCGCACTTGCTCACTCGCATTGAGCGTCTTGTTCTTTGCGGTGAGTACCTGTCGGCGAATGTGGGACCGCATGAGCAGCATGAGTGCTGCTTTGGGGTGCAGTGGAGTTCCATCGATGAGTTCACAGCGGCCGTCGATGTCTTCGGCGTCGAGGCCGCTCGTGAAGTCTTGGTCCTCAGGTTCCTTGGACAATTGAAGAAGGGCGTTCTCTAAGACCGCCAGGGACATCACCACATGGATCAGCGGCTCGGAACTGACTTCGCTGCGCCCAGCGCCGCGTTCGGCGAGGTTGCCGAGAGCTTTGGCTCGACGCTGGGTTGGCGTACGCACCTTGCCGCCTTCGTTGTCTTCGTCGAACAGTCGATTGGTTTCGATCTCAAGATGCTGTTTGAGAATTGCACCGGTAACGGGATCGAGGGTGGCGGCGAACTTCACTCTGCCGTCAGCCAGCTGAGTGATAGTGCAGGTGTTTTTTGCTTCTTGGTCTTCGGGCTCGGACCCGTCTTGGTCGTTGACCATGAGCCAGTATTTGACCGCTGCTTTGTAGGCGGGCCATTCGAGGTTCTTTACCCATTCGACGAACATCCATTGGTCGCGCTGCATTGCAGCGAAGACACGAATGTTGTCGGTCCGGCGTAGTAGGTCGACCTGGTGGCGAGGTAGGTCGCCTTTGAGCATGGCCTCTTCGAGGAGCGAAAACTGGCTGACCCAAAGACCATTGCGGACGTCGGCTCGAACAACCTCGGGAGCACAGTGCGAACGGGAGGCGAGGAACTGGGCCATGGTCCGTTGCTTGGAGAGCAGGGCCACGCCGGCGCGTTCGGCTTCGGCAAGACCGCTTGCAATGATGCCGTCGAGCCGCTGGCGAGCCTCATGTAGACGAAGGCAACGCTGGCCTTGGTCTACGCGGGCAATGCCGGGCAGGTAGTCGGCTGCAAGGTCGTCGAGGGCAGCATCGAGCGCATCGATGTGTGGGAACGACGACGCCAAAGTCATATTACTAGTGTAGCGAACAAATGTTCGATTACAACGCTGGAAATGTGTGCCGTGATGAACCAACTCTCGAGCCTCGTTGATTGTGCTGCTGACAACAAATGGAAAAGCGACCGAGACCTGTTCTAGACCCTCTGGAAGACGAGCTCGTCGTTGCCGCGCTGCCAGATCATGGCCTCGTCGCCCACCAGCGTCACGGTTGCTCCGTCGTTGGAGTTGAGCATCTCGAGAATCAGCCGCTCGGTCGGCACGAGCTCATCAGAGTCGGGGGTCGTGCATAACTCCTCGTCGCCACCGACGACTCCTCGGAGTTGGGTGCCGTCGAGCAAGAGCTCGCCGCCGCCACCGTTGCAGCCGAAGTTGCCGGTGAGAAAGCCAGCATCGATCGTGAACTCGGGGATCGATTGGGTGTTGACGCCAGGTTCCACCGGTTCCCCATTCACCTCGGTCATGGCCCAGCGACCTTCGATGCTGACCGGGGTCGGAGGCTCGGTGGTTGGCCAAGGGAATACCTCGCCGCTGATGAGATCTTCGATCTCTAGGGTTTCGAGATCTGGGTCGACGGCGACTTCGACGATGTCTAAGCAGTCATCTCCCGGAGACCCGGGCGACGTTCGTTCCACCAGCACCGTATAGCGGCCGTCGATAGGGCTGGTCACCACGACTTCGTGGGTTGCGTTACAGGACTCGACGCCGAGTTGCATAACGCCCGGCTCTGGCCGATCGATCCAAATGACGCGGATCTCACCCTCAAAAAAGTCAGCCGGCAAGTCCTGCGCAGAGAGTAGGACATCGTCGAAACCGTTCTCCTCCAGCAGCTCGCGCACGTCATCGATGGAGGCTCCGGGAGTGAGCTGAACGGTCATCTCAATCTGCCCGGTGGAGGGGTTGATTCCGGTGGCGGCGTTGAGGGTTAACTCGGAGTCGAACGCCACGAAGTGGGCCGTGTTCATCTCGTCGATCGTGATAGCTGCGGGTTGCTCAGCTTCGGCGGCAGCGGTAATCGTGGTGTCGCCACCGCATGCTCCGAGGAACAGCGCGATCGCAAACGCGAGACAAACAAGTATGTGCCTGCGGTGCAGCCCGTCCATAGGTTCGAAGTTACAGCACGTAGGAACCTATAGTTCGACGCTCCCCGAGATCACCGTTACCGCGTCGCCGCCTACCCAGATCTCGCCGTCTGCTTCTTCGATGTGCACGTAACCGGCACGTCCGAGGACGGTGCCTTGGCGGGCGATGTACGGCGAGGTCAGCTCGCCACTGCCCAAGAGCCACTGCGCCACCGCAGCGTTGAGGCTGCCGGTCACCGGGTCTTCGGCGACGATAGGGCCGGCTCGAAAGAACGCGCGTACCTCAATGTCATTGTCGGGACTTCCGCCCGACGTCCCCACAGACCCTGAAGCAACGCTCGAGATGTCATTGTCGGGACTTCCGCCCGACGTCCCCACAGACCCTGAAGCAACGCTCG
>CAZBTI010000027.1:7854-25072 GCA_964494395.1 uncultured Acidimicrobiales bacterium
ATGTCATTGTCGGGACTTCCGCCCGACGTCCCCACAGACCCTGAAGCAACGCTCGAGATGTCATTGTCGGGACTTCCGCCCGACGTCCCCACTGCGCCGATCTTGTTCGGGCCGACCACACCCAAGGGCGCTTCGCCGACGACGCCCACGCCCACACCGTCGCCCTTGGAGAAGTCGGGTTCGAGCGCAAGCACAGCCTCTGCGCTGTCGAGCATCACCGAGAGCCAGCCGGGCCCGTTGTCGCACCATTGGGCACCGACGATGTCGGCGCGGTCGATGCCGAGGACTGCGCACACTGGAGCGAGTTCGTCCTCGGCCACCGGGCCGCCCTTGATCAGCGGAGGAGCAGCGAAGGCTAAACGATCACGGTCCTGGCGAAGGGTGACGAGACCGACGCCGCATTCTTGGACGACGGTTCCCGGGTTCTGCGGTTGTCCGCCGGCCTCGAGCCATGCATGGCACGTGCCGATGGTGGGGTGCCCAGCGAAGGGCAGCTCACTGCCCGGGGTGAAGATGCGGACTCGGTAGTCAGCGGCCGGATCGGTTGGCGGCAGCACAAAGGTGGTTTCCGACAGGTTGGTCCAGTTCGCGAACTGCGCCATCTGGGCATCGGTGAGGCCGTCGGCATCGAGGACTACCGCCACAGGATTGCCGAATGTGGACTGATTCGTGAAGACGTCGACTTGAGAAAAGCTTCGCATGGCCGGATCGTAACGGGGTCGACTTCGGCGGTGAGGGGCCAATGTCGGGCAATTGGCACGAAATCGAAAAAAGTTGATCTTTCGGTGGCGCGAGTTCGGATCCAAACCACTACGGTGGAATTTGTTCGTGAAGCGGGTCCCGTGAGGCTCGTACGGATGGAGGCATAGTGGCAGAAGCTGAACTTCGGCGCACCCGAGCGGTCGCCTTTGGTCGAAGCGGGTTGAGCAGATTTGTTCCCCAAACCACGGTTCTCGACGCTCAAGATGTGGCTCGTGCCATCCGACGGATGGCACACGAGATCATCGAAGCGAACAGTGGCCTTGAAGACGTCATCATTATCGGCATGGAGCGTGGCGGCGTGCCCGTCGCTCGTGCAATCGCCGATGCGTTAGCGAGCATCGAAGACTGCTCGATCGAATTCGGCACGATCGATGTGAGTTTCTACCGCGACGACATCTCGACAACCTCCATCCTCCCCGAGGTCACCAACATGCCGTACTCGGTGACCGACAAGCACGTGGTGCTGTGCGACGACGTCCTGTTCACCGGGCGCACCGTCCGAGCAGCCCTTGATGCCGTCACCGACTTTGGCCGCCCCAAGTCGATTCAACTCGCTGTCGTTGTCGACCGTGGACACCGGGAACTTCCGATCCGCCCCGACTTCGTCGGCAAGAACTTGCCAACGTCTCGCTCTGAGAGCGTTCGCGTGTCTCTCGACGGCGTCGAGTTGGGTTCGACCGAACCGATCGAAGCCGGAACACGGGAGGCGGATTCGTGACCGACCTGCTCACCATTGCCGATATCGGCGCGGATGGCATCAACGAAATTATGCTCACCGCCGACAGCATGGCCGAGGTCAGCGCTCGGCCGATTCCGAAGGTCCCCGCTCTTCGCGGTAAGACCGTGGCATCGATGTTCTTCGAGGATTCGACCCGAACTCGCACCTCGTTCGAGACCGCAGCCAAGCGGTTGTCGGCAGATGTGTTGAACTTCAGCGCTTCTTCTTCCTCGGTCAATAAGGGCGAGTCGCTCCGCGACACCGTCGAGACGATCGAAGCAATGGGCGTCGATGCCATCATCGTCCGTCACCGGTCGTCGGGCGCCCCCCGCCAGGTCGCAAAGTGGGCGAACGCTTCGGTGATCAACGCTGGAGATGGCTGGCACGCTCACCCCACCCAAGCACTCCTCGACGTGTACACGATCCGCCATGAGGGCCGTTCGTTCGAAGGGCTCAACATCGCCATCGTGGGCGACATCTCCCATAGTCGGGTTGCCCGCAGCAACATCGAAGCGTTCTCGATGCTCGGCGCGAAGGTCACGCTCGTCGCTCCGCCGACGTTGCTGCCGCCCCACGTCGAGTCGCTCGGAGCGACCGTGTCGCATAGCCTCGACGAGGTCTTGGCCGAGACCGACGTGCTCTACCTGTTGCGCATGCAGCACGAGCGAATGGACCAAGCACTTGTTCCCTCGCTCGGCGAATACCACCGCTCGTTCGGCCTCACTCCGCAACGGTCAAAGCAGTTGCCATCGAATGCGCTCATCATGCATCCCGGCCCGATGAACCGGGGCATTGAAATCTCTCCTGAGGTCATCGACGACCCACGCGTGCGAGTGCTCAACCAAGTCGCCAACGGCGTGACGGTCCGGATGGCTGTCCTCTACTTAGTCGTTGGCTCAAATGCGGTTGGATCACCGGCGGTTGGATCAGAGGGCGGTGCGGTATGAGTACCTTCCTCAGCGGCGGTTCTATCGTCGGCCCAAACGGTGTGGAGAAAGCCGATGTCCTCATCACTGGAAACTCCGTCGTGGCCGCAGGCCACGACATACCAGTACCCAACTCTGCCCGGACGATCGATGCGACCGGCTTGGTGACCATGCCTGGCCTTGTCGACATCCATGCACACCTGCGCGAACCCGGAACCGAAGAAGCCGAAACGATCGCGACCGGCGCTCGTGGTGCCGCACTTGGCGGCTTTACCGCGGTCATCGCAATGCCGAGCACCAATCCCACAATCGATTCGCCGTCGGTCGTGCGCGATGTATTGGCCCTCGCTGAAGGTGCAGCATGCGAAGTGCTACCCGCAGCGGCCCTCACGGTTGGTAGGAAAGGTGAACTCCTCACTCCCATGGGAGAACTGGCTTCGATGGGCGTTCGTCTCTTCAGCGATGCTGGCCGAGGTGTTCAAAACCCGGCCATAATGCGCTCGATCATGGAGTACGCAACCGGACTCGAAGCGGTTACCGACGGCGAGCCCATCGTGCTCGCACAGCACTGCGAGGTAACGGCGCTGAGCAAACATGGCCATATGCACGAAGGGGAGTGGTCGACTCGGCTTGGTGTCGCCGGACAACCCGTCGTTGCTGAAACGCTGATGATGCAGCGAGATGTCGCGCTCGCCGAGCTGACGGGCGCACGCATCCACTTCCAGCACGTTTCATCGGCCGCCGCAGTCGAGATTATTCGGGATGCGAAGAAGGCTGGCCTTGCACTGACCGCCGAGGCGACCACGCACCACTTCACCCTGACCGATGCTGCCTGCGCAGGCTATGACCCGGTCTTCAAGGTCAACCCCCCGCTTCGCACGAGTGACGATGTAGCAGCGATACGTGAGGCGCTCGCCGATGGCACGATCGACTGCATCGCCACCGACCACTCGCCGCACGAACCGCACACCAAAGAGTTTGCGTTCGACCATGCGCCGGCGGGCATGCTCGGCTTTGAGACTGCGCTTTCGCTGGCGCTGAGCGAACTCGGTCTGCCGATCGAACGGGTCGTCGATCTAATGAGCTCACGTCCTGCCGAGATTGCCGGCATTGCGGACCGACATGGCCAGCTGGTCGAACAAGGAAATCGAGCCAACCTGACCGTCGTCGACCTCGACGAGGTATGGACGGTGGGCGGCACAGAGATGGCGAGCAGAAGTCAAAACACCCCCTACGAAGGCAGACAGCTGAAGGGCAAGGTGAAGTACACGATTGTTGAAGGTGAAGTAACGGTGGATCAAAGGGTGGTGACCGAATGAGTGGAGTGAAAGAAGCAGCGCTCGTGCTGGCCGACGGCACAGTGTTTGAGGGCGAGGCCTTTGGCGCCGAGGCGCCGGACGGTGTGAGCACCGGAGAGGTCGTGTTCAACACGGTCATGACCGGCTACCAAGAGGTGCTGACCGACCCGAGCTATGCCGGTCAGATCATCACCTTCACATACCCACACATTGGGAACTACGGAACAAACAGCGTCGATCACGAGTCGAGGGCATCGTTCTGCCGTGGCGTGATCGTGCGAGACCCGTCCCGCCGCGCCAGCAACTTCCGCAGCGAGGACGAATTCACGGCTTATCTCAAGGCCAACAATATTTCGGGCATTGCCGGCCTCGATACCCGGCGACTCACCCGCCACATTCGCGATCTCGGTGCTATGCCGGGAGCCTTCGGAACCGCCGACGTCGAAACGCTCACCGCCGCAGCGAAAGCTGAGCCAGGAACGAACGGCATCGACCTCGTCGCAACCGTCACGTGCGACCAGCCCTACACCGTCGGGGGCGTTGGCTCACGCAAGATCGTGGCGATGGACTTTGGCATCAAGACCTCGATCCTCGAGCAGCTAAAGCCCCTCGGGACGATCGAGGTCGTGCCAGCGTCCACATCGGCGGCTGACATTTTGGCCATGTTCCCTGACGGCGTGTTCCTCTCGAACGGCCCGGGCGACCCCGAGCCCCTCGAATACATCCGCACGACCATCTCCGAGATGCTCGGCCAGGTGCCGATCTTCGGCATCTGCCTCGGTCACCAGTTGCTCGCAGCAACGCTTGGGGCATCGACCTACAAGCTGCCGTTCGGGCACCACGGTGGTAACCATCCAGTGATGCGACTGCGTGACCGCAAGGTCGAGATCACTTCGCAGAACCACAACTATGCAGTTGAGGAGGCTTCCCTCGTAGGAGCCGAACTCACTCACGTGAACCTCAACGACATGACCGTTCAAGGGCTTGCGTGCACCGAGGTACCGGCCTTCAGCGTGCAGTACCACCCCGAAGCCGGCCCCGGCCCGCACGACAGTCGTTACCTCTTCCACGAATTTGAGAACCTCATGGCGACAGCCCGGCTCCCTCAGAGAGCGAACTAATGCCTAAGCGCACCGATATCTCTTCGATCATGGTCATTGGCTCGGGCCCGATCGTGATTGGTCAGGCGAGCGAATTCGACTACTCGGGCACTCAAGCATGTCGCGTCCTACTCGACGAGGGGTATCGCGTCATCTTGGCCAACTCGAACCCAGCGACGATCATGACCGATCCAGACTTCGCCGACGCCACCTACGTCGAGCCGCTCGACGTGGCAGTCCTCGAAGCAATCATTGCGAAAGAGAAGCCGGACGCTCTGCTCCCAACCCTTGGTGGACAGACTGCGCTCAACCTCGCAATGGAGCTCGAAGAGGCTGGAATTCTAGAAGGTCATGGCGTCGAACTGATCGGTGCCGACGCGGTGGCCATCGATACCGCCGAGAATCGCGATTCGTTCAAGAAGGCAATGGTCGAGATCGGCCTCGACGTGCCGAAGTCCGGTATTGCCCACGACATGGATCGTGCTCGTGAGATCATGGCCGAACTCGGCCTTCCCGTCATCATCCGTCCCGCATACATCTTGGGCGGCAAAGGGACCGGAATTGCCGAAACGAGTGAAGAGTTCGAACACGTGGCATCGACGGGTATCACGGCGAGCCCGATCGGCGAGATCCTCATCGAGGAATCGATCAAGGGCTGGAAGGAGTTCGAACTCGAGATCATGCGCGACCACATGGACAACCAAGTGGTCGTTGCCTCGATCGAGAACATCGATCCCATGGGTGTTCATACCGGCGACTCGATAACCGTTGCACCGGCACAGACGCTAAGCGACGTCGAACTCCAAAAGATGCGTGATGACGCCTTTGCCGTCATGCGCCGAGTTGGAGTCGAGACGGGCGGTTCGAACGTACAGTTCGCGGTCGATCCGTCGAACGGTCGCCAAGTCGTCATCGAGATGAACCCACGCGTTTCGCGTTCGTCGGCGTTGGCGTCGAAGGCCACGGGTTTCCCAATCGCCAAGATCGCGGCGAGGTTGGCAATTGGCTACACGCTCGACGAAATCCAGAACGACATCACCGAGGAGACACCGGCGAGTTTCGAGCCAGCCCTCGATTATGTGGTCACGAAGATTCCGCGCTGGGCGTTCGAGAAGTTTCCCGGCACCTCTGGCGTCCTCGGCACGCAGATGCAATCGGTTGGCGAAGCCATGGCGATTGGCCGCACCTTCCCCGAATCCCTCCAAAAGGGGTTGCGTAGCCTCGAACTCGGTCGTAACGGGCTAAACGCTGACCCCGGAGAAGGCGTACTCGACGAACTCACTCTGGACGAGCTGAAAGTCCAGGCCGACATTCCCACGCCCGATCGCATCTTCAAACTCGAAGCGTTGCTTCGGCGTGGGCTCTCGGTCGACGAAGTCCACGCGCTCACCAAGGTTGATCCGTGGTTTCTCGATCAGATGTTGCGAATTACCGAAGAGCGAGCTGCGCTCGAGGGCGAGTCGATCGAGACAATGACGCAGCGTAGTTGGAAGCGGGCCAAGCAGTTCGGGTTCTCCGACGCGCAGTTGGCGTATCTGTGGTCGGTGCCCGAGAGAGACGTGCGCGCTGCTCGCAAGGCCGCAGGCGTGGAACCCACCTACAAGACGGTCGACACGTGCGCTGCTGAGTTCGATGCTGAAACCCCGTACCACTACTCGACGTGGGAAGACACGAGCGAAGTTCGCCCGTCGGACCGCGAAAAAGTCATGATCCTCGGCTCTGGCCCAAACCGCATTGGCCAGGGAATCGAGTTCGACTATTGCTGTGTGCACGCGAGCTTCGCGCTCGCTGACGCTGGCTATGAGACCATCATGGTCAACTGCAACCCCGAGACCGTCTCGACCGACTACGACACGAGCGACAGGTTGTACTTCGAGCCGCTCACGCTCGAAGACGTCACCAACATCATCGAAGCCGAAAAGCCAAAGGGGATCATCGTGTCGCTCGGCGGGCAGACCCCGTTGAAGCTGGCCGATGACCTTCCTGCGGAACTCATCGTTGGAACCCCACCGGCTTCGATCGATTTGGCAGAAGACCGCGAGCAATGGAATGCGCTGTGTGAGCAAATGGGTATCCCGCAGCCGCCCGGCGGCACGGCAACAACGACCGAAAAAGCGCTCGAGGTCATCTCGGGCATTGGCTATCCAGCGCTCGTGCGTCCGTCCTATGTGCTCGGTGGTCGCGCCATGCAGATCGTCTATGACGATGAGGGCCTTCGCTCCGCAATGGAAGAGCTGACGGCGTTTGGATCTCTGGGACGAGAGGGCGGGCTTTCCGCCGAGCGACCAGTGCTCATCGATCGCTTCCTCGAAGACGCGATCGAAGTGGATGTCGATGCGGTCCGAGATGGTTTCGGAACCTCGATGATCGGCGCGGTCATGGAGCACATCGAAGAAGCGGGGGTTCACTCAGGCGATAGCGCGTGCGCTATTCCGCCACAGACCCTTTCCAACGAGATCGTCGCGACCTTGGAGCAATACGCGATCACCATTGCAGACGAGCTTGAAGTCGTGGGTCTGATCAATGTGCAGTTCGCCGTCAAGGACGACAAGGCGTACGTGATCGAAGCAAACCCGCGGGCCTCTCGGACCGTTCCGTTCGTGGCTAAGGCCACCGGTGTTCCACTCGCCAAGATCGCAGCCCGAGTCATGCTTGGTTCGTCGCTCGAAGAGCTTCGTGCCGAAGGGTTGCTCGAGGACCCAATCACTGGCCATGTGTCGGTCAAAGAAGCCGTGTTACCGTTCAACCGCTTTCCCGACGCCGACCCGCTGCTCGGCCCAGAAATGCGCTCTACTGGTGAGGTTATGGGCATCGATGCAACGGGTGGACAGGCGTTTGCGAAGAGCCAGATGGCCGCCGGCGGCACGCTCCCCGAATCGGGAAAGATCTTCTTCTCGCTTGCCGACCGCGACAAACCAGTGGGTACCGAAGCAGCAAAGCAATTCGTTGATCTTGGTTTCACGATCGCGGCAACTGCGGGCACCGCCGATGTCTTTGAAGCCGCGGGAGTTGCTGTCGAACAGCGGCTGGGCAAACTCACAAATGGCGAAGCGGTATCTCCTGACGGACTACCAACAGCGGTCGACCTGATCGAGGCGGGAGAGACGGTCCTCGTCGTCAACAGTCCAGCGGGCCGTGGGCCGCGTGCCGATGGCGGATACATCCGTGCCGCTGCAGGGGCCCACGGCATCCCTCTGCTCACCACAGGTTCAGCTGCGCGCGCTGCGGCGCTCGGCATGGCCGAATGGCTCGAGTCGCCCTTGAGCGTGAAATCGCTCCAGGAATTTCACGATGAGCACGCGAGCTCCGGTGCGTTGAACGGATCAGCAAGCTAATGGTCGACATGGCGACACGGGTGGGGGACACGGTCCTTCCCACACCGGTGATGACCGCGTCCGGCACCGCTGGCCATGGCAGCGAGTTGGGTCGGTACGTTCCGCTCGACTCGCTCGGCGCGCTCGTTGTGAAGTCGCTGTCGATCATGCCGTGGGAGGGCAACCCTGCTCCTCGTGTTGTGCAGTTGCCCGGGGCAATGATGAATAGCGTCGGGCTGCAAGGCCCCGGCGTTGCTGGGTGGATCGATGACGAATTGCCCGCGCTCCGTGCGTCGGGAGCCCGCGTCGTTGCCAGCATTTGGGGCCGTACGGTCGACGAGTACCGCGAGGCGGCCGAGGCGCTGGTTCCGGTACAAGACGATCTCACCGCTGTCGAGATCAACGTTTCATGCCCGAATATCGAAGACCGCCGAAAGATGTTCGCCCACAGTTGCGAGAGCGCAGCAACGGTCATTCATGCCACAGAAGCTCTCGAAGTGCCTCGTTGGGCCAAACTCAGCCCCAACGTGTCCGACATCGCCGAAATCGCAGGTGCTGCTGGCGATGCCGGAGCTGCAGCGGTGACGCTGACCAACACGTTGCTCGGCCTCGTGCTCGACCCCGAAACGGGTCGCCCCGTTCTCGGCGGGGGAGGAGGCGGTGTTTCGGGCCCGGCCATGCGTCCTGTGGCCCTGCGAGCGGTGTTCGACGTGTCGGCAGCCCACCCAGAACTCCCCATTGTTGGGGTCGGGGGTATCGCCGATGCGACCGATGCAGTGCAGTACCTTCGAGCAGGGGCGAGTGCAGTGCAGATCGGGACAGCCACGTTTGCTGATCCCCGGTCGACAGCGCGAGTCACCAAAGACCTTGAGGCGTGGTGCAACAAGAAGCGAATCCCGCGAGTCGTCGATCTCATCGGCACTGCGCACGATCGCTGAACACTGCGTAACCCGCAACACCGAGAACTGA
The DNA here is from genome assembly GCA_964494395.1 of uncultured Acidimicrobiales bacterium. Taxonomy (GTDB): domain Bacteria; phylum Actinomycetota; class Acidimicrobiia; order Acidimicrobiales; family SHLQ01; genus SHLQ01. The sequence goes on from CAZBTI010000027.1 coordinate 16,942, forward strand.
AAGACAACACACATGGACGCCTTGGACACCCTGGACACCGTAGATATCGAATTGCGCAGCAAGCTGTGCGTGGCGCTCGACGTAGACGACATGGTCGAAGCCGTGCGTATTGCCAAAGAACTCTCGCCGTGGTTCGGTGTGGCCAAAGTTGGCCTTGAACTGTTCACCGCTGCAGGTACCGACGCAATCGGCATCCTTATCGGACTCGGCTACGACGTGTTCCTCGATCTCAAGATGTACGATATCCCAACGACGGTCGAGAAGGCCTCACGAGTGCTAGGCGCCCTCGGCGTCAAGTACGCCACGTACCACGCTCAAGGTGGTATCGACGTGCTGTCCGCTGGCGCACAGGGCCTTCGCGATGGCGCATCCGACGCCGGACTCGAAGAGCCCATTCCGCTGGCTATCACGGTGCTCACTTCCGATGGATCTGCGCCCGAGCACATCATGCCCGCACGCGTCGGGTTGGCCGTCGAGGCCAGCATGGGTGGCCTAGTCTGCGGACCGAACGATGTTCGAGAAGCCAAGCAGTACGCACCTCGTCTCTTCGTCGCCACCCCCGGCATTCGTCCAGATGGTGCTGACAACCACGACCAAAAGAACGTGTCGACGCCAAAGAGCGCTCTCGACAATGGCTCTGATCTGCTCGTGATCGGTCGTGCTGTCACGCTCGCCGAGGACCGCGTCGCCGCCGCCGAGTCGATAGTCGACAGCTGCTTGAGCTAACCCGAAGGGCGGCGAGCGACTCCGTCGCGATTTTCGCTGACCTTCGGGCCAGCGTATTTTCCCTCCGGGGCCGTTCCAGAGCGATGTTTCGAGCCCCCAGGCGAGAAACTCGGGTTTGGGGAAGCCCGTCAGGGCTGAGCCAATACAGCCACGGACGCGGTGCGCCAGAGGCGGCGATCGCTGGTCGGGGTCACTAGAGTTATCGGGTGAACATGTTTGAGGACGCTTCGTATGGCGACTTGTTCGATCGAGTCGAAGAGGTGAAGGCGCACCGTGACGCGTTTGTCGATGAGATCAAGGCGGGTGACCTCGCTCTTGCTGCGCTCTTTGAACGGGCCGAGAGCGATCCCGCGTTGTCCTCGATGAAGGTGCTGCCTGCAATCGAAGCGCTTCCAGAAACCGGCAAGGTGTCGACCCGACGTTCCTTTGACGAATTGGGCATCGACGAGGCTGCACTGATCGGCGACGTGCCGGCCGACTCGGTTGCAGCGCTACCCGACGCGATCGTGCGGCATTCGCTCTAGTGGCAGGTTTGGTCATCGTCATCTCGGGCCCAGGAGGAGTGGGTAAGGGCACTGTCGTGGCCAAACTCGTCGAATCCGACCCCGAGTTGTCACTGTCCCGGTCATGGACCACCCGAGATCGCCGCCCAGGCGAGGCAGAAGATGCCTACACGTTCGTCACCGAAGAAGAGTTCCTCGAGCACCGAGATAGAGGAGGTTTCCTCGAATGGAACCACTTCTTGGGAGGCAACTACTACGCCTCTCCGGTCCCCGAGATCGATGCACAGCATGATCTCGTCCTCGAGATCGACGTGAACGGAGCGCAGCAGATCTTCGACGGACCGAACAAGGCGCTCTTCATTTTCATCGATACGCCTTCGCTCGATGTGCAACGCAGCCGACTTACCAGCCGTGGCGATACCCCGGAGAAGGTCGAAGAACGGATGCAAGCTGGTGCCCATGAACGAGAGATGGCCAAGGGAATCCCCTACGTGCACGTCGTAAACGACGAGCTCGATCGATGTGCAGCCGAAGTCGCCCAGATCATTGCTGCCTACCGTGTCTCAAGTTCGCTTTGAACGCTGATATCCTCAAACGTTGGCGCAGTCGTGGCGACTGTGCCTTACCGCCACCGGGAGAGCTATGAGTGACAACGCATCGATGATCGATCCGCAGGTAGAGAAACTGCTCGAAGCATCGGGATCGAAGTTCCGTTTGGTCACCCTTGGCGCTCGTCGTGCTCGCCAAATCAACGCCTACTTCGGACAGCTCGGAGAGGGCCTCGGATCGAGCGTTCCACCGCAGGTCACCTCAACGGCTCGCAAGCCGCTGTCGATCGCCTTCGAAGAGATCGCCGTCGAGAAGATCGTTCCAATCGAGCGTGACTTCGAAGCCGAAGCACTCGCTGAAGCGCAGGCCAAGGCTGACGCCGAAGCGCTCGCTGCTGAACTCGACAAGCTGAACGACTGACTTCGCCAATGTCCGCTCTCGATGGTGCCCGGGTAGTTCTCGGGGTCACGGGCGGTATTGCTGCGTATAAGGCCGTCGAGGTAAGCCGTCGACTCGTCGACGCTGGCGCGCACGTTGTGCCCATCCTCACCGAGGGTGCTGAACACTTTGTCGGCCGCACCACCTTCGACGCGCTCGCATCGGAGAAGGTGCAAACCAGTCTGTGGGATGAGGAAAGCCCAATCCCTCACACTCTCCTCGGCCAAAGCGCCGACCTGATCGTCGTGGCACCAGCAACGGCACGCCTGCTGTCCGACTATCGAACCGGTCGCTCGGCCGACCTGCTTACCACCACCCTGATCGCTACCGCGTCTCCCGTACTGTTGGCCCCGGCAATGCACACCGAGATGTGGGAACACCCGGCCGTGCAAGAGAACCTCACGGTGCTCGATGAGCGCGGGGTACACATCGTCCCAGCCGAACCCGGCCGCCTCGCCGGCGGCGATATCGGCTTCGGCCGTCTCGCCGCACCACGAACCATCGTTGCTCACGCCGAGCGAGTCCTCTCTTCCGGAGACCTCAGAGGCCGCCATGTGGTGATCACCGCTGGCGGAACCTCCGAACCAATCGACGCAGTGCGGGTCATTTCCAACCGGTCGACGGGCAAGCAGGGATACGCGCTCGCCGAAGCCGCGTGGGCTCGTGGCGCAGATGTCACCCTCATCAGCACGGTCGATCGTGAAGCGCCGGTCGGCGTGACCGTCGTACCCGTGAAGACCGCAGTCGAAATGCAGGCCGCTGTCATGAACGTCGCCAGCGCCGACGTGATCGTCATGGCCGCAGCCGTTGCCGACTTCCGCCCCAAGGCTCCAGCTGATCACAAGATCAAAAAGGAAAGCGGTGAAGTACCGCAGATCGAGCTCGAAAAGACGCACGATTTCCTCGTTGTTCTGGGTGAAAACAAGCCCGGCGGGCAAGTACTCGTTGGCTTTGCAGCCGAAACCGAGAATCTGATCGACAATGCAAAGGGCAAACTCGCCCGCAAGAAGCTCGACCTCATCGTGGCAAACGATGTGTCTGCACCCGATGTGGGCTTTGCCCACGACACGAACAAAGTGACGATCCTGGTTAGCGATGGAAGCCAGATTGAAGTACCACTTGATACGAAACGGGTGGTCGCTGATGCGATTTTCGATGCTGTCGTTCGGGTTCAAACAACCCTCCCGTAATAAGAACAGAGACTGCCCGCGGCCCAGTAGAGTTGGTCGCGCAGCGCAGTACAGAACAGCTCAGAAAAGGTAACTCGTGCCAGAGAATTTTAGCTTCACGTCAGAGTCGGTGACCGAAGGTCATCCCGACAAGATGTCGGATCAGATTTCCGACGCCATCCTCGACGCATTCCTTGCTCAGGATCCGCTCGCCCGCGTGGCGTGTGAGACCTTGGTGACCACCGGCCTCGCTATGGTCGCCGGCGAGATCACCACCAGCGGTGACTACGTCGACATCCCCTCGATTGTGCGTAAGACGATCAATGGCATTGGCTATGACCGCGAATCGTTCGGTTTCGACGGCAACACCTGTGGTGTGATGGTCGCTATCGACGAACAGTCAGTCGATATTGCTCAGGGTGTTGACGACTCCGAAGAGACCCGCCAAGGTAGCGCCGAAGACGACATCGACCAGCAGGGTGCAGGCGACCAGGGCATGATGTTCGGTTACGCCAGCGACGAGACCGACGTGCTCATGCCAATGCCAATTCACGTTGCGCACCGCATGGCCGAGAAGCTCGCCGAAGTCCGCAAGGCCGGAACGGTTCCGTACCTCCGTCCCGACGGCAAGACTCAGGTCACCTTCGAATACGAGAACAACGTTCCCGTGCGCCTCAGCACCGTGCTCGTCTCGACCCAGCACAACGATGGCATCGACCGTGACTCGATGATCCGCCCGGATCTCATCGAGAACGTCATTAAGCCGGTCATCCCAGCGCAGTTCCAAGACGACGACTACGAGGTGCACGTCAACCCGACCGGCCGCTTCGTTATCGGTGGCCCTGTCGGCGACGCCGGCCTCACCGGCCGCAAGATCATCGTCGACACCTACGGCGGCATGGGCCGTCACGGTGGTGGCGCCTTCTCCGGTAAGGATCCAAGCAAGGTCGATCGCTCGGCAGCATACGCAACCCGTTGGGTCGCAAAGAACGTTGTTGCCGCTGGCGCTGCAAAGCGTTGCGAAGTCCAAGTTGCTTACGCAATCGGAATGGCGCACCCAATGTCGGTTCTCGTCGAGACCTTCGGCACCGAGACCGTCGATCCCGCAGCGATCGCCGACGCCGTGAACGAGGTCTTCGACCTCCGTCCGGGTGCGATTGTGCGCGACCTCGACCTTCGTCGTCCCGTGTACTCGCCAACCGCTGCTTACGGTCACTTCGGTCGTAGCGGAGACAGCTTCACGTGGGAAAACACCGACCGCGCTGCCGACCTAAAGAGCGCGCTGAACCTCTAATGGAGCAGCGGCTCCGCCGCAATTTTGCGTGCTTCAGGCTGCAGAGATCTCGTCCCCTCCGGGGGCCGTTCCGGAGCGATGTTTCGAGCCCCCAGGCGAGAAACTCGGGTTTGGGGAAGCCCGTCAGGGCTGAGCCAATACAGCCACAGAGGCTGGGCCGCCGGAGGCGGCGGTAGATTTCACATCGTGAATGAAGCGCTTCCAGGATTCGAACGACCCGCTGCTGAGCAGCGGGTCGTTCCGCGTCCGGAGGGCCGTTTGGTGAGCGTCCAGCCGGACATCACTTCGATCACCCGCTCGTTCACCTACGAGGTCCCGACGGCATGGGAAGAAGATGGTCGGGCCGACAAGGTCGCCGTTGGCTCAATGGTTCGCGTCGACTTCAGTGGTCGTCGCACTGCCGGTTGGGTCACCGCCGTCGACGTTGAGCACGACCCGATAGTCGAGGTGCGACCGCTCGCGAAGTGGTCGAGCGTTGGGCCGCCAGCCGATGTGATCGAGTTGGCCGAGTGGGCAGCGTGGCGCTGGGCGGGCAGAGTCCCGCACTTCCTACGAGTGGCGTCGCCACCGAAGATGGTCCCGATGGTGCGACACGCTCCGCCAGCGGCCCAGGTCCAGATCGACGAGGCTTATGCATCGACGTTCGGCGAGGGAGTGACGACCGTTCGCACCAACCCGGCCGATACCGGCCTCGGGCTGGCTCTCGCCGCTGCAGCAAAGGGTCGGGCGCTCATCTTGGTGCCAACCATTGCATGGCGCCGCCGCTTGGCTCGCCAACTACGAGATGGCGGCGTTGGAGTCGCTGAGTACGACGACCAGTGGGAACGCTCTGCGTCGGGTGCGGTCACTATTGGTACCCGCATCGCCGCGTTCTCTCCAATGCCGCAGGTCGATTCGGTGCTGGTGCTCGACGAGCACGATGCTGCGTACAAGTCCGAGAGGACTCCGAGCTGGAACGCCCGTGACGTTGTGATCGAGCGGGCCCGCCGAGCGGGTGCTCCGTGTGTACTGGCTTCTCCATCGCCATCACTCGAGGGTTTGCGCGCTGCAGACCGATCATTGGTTCCAACCAAGGCAGCCTCCCGCTCGGCGTGGCCAAACGTCAAGGTCATCGACCTTCGAACCCAGGACACACCCGGGCTACTCACCGAGTCGATCGTCGACGTGATCCGAAGCGACGGCCCAATCGCTGCCATCCTCAACCGCAAGGGGCGAGCTCGCATGCTGGCGTGTGCCACGTGCGATGCGCTGGCTGCGTGTGAGACGTGCGGCGGCTCATTGGCCGAGACCGACGAGGGCGGTCTCATCTGTCATCGTGACGGCACTACCCGTCCAAAGGTGTGTAGCGAGTGCAACGGCACGCATTTGAAGCATCTGCGGCCGGGCATTTCTCGTCTCGCCGAAGACCTCGCCGTACTAGCCAAGCGCGAGGTCATCGAGGTCTCGGCCGACAGTGCGCCAGCCGACCTCACAGCGAACGGTCTGTTCATCGGCACCGAAGCCATCCTGCATCGCTTAGAGCACGCCCGGGCGATTGTCTTTCTCGACTTCGATCAAGAGCTCGCCATGCCCCGGTACCGGGCGGCCGAGGATGCCTTTGCGCTCCTCGCTCTCGCGGCGAGGTTGGTCGGTCCTCGGGCCGATGGTGGGCGGATCTTTATCCAGACCCGCCGCCCAACAGACGTGGTCGTCCAGGCCGCGGCCCAAGGCGATCCGGGAAGTGTGGCGAAGGCCCAGCGCGACGTCCGTCAGGTGTTTAAGCAGCCGCCATACGGAGCATGGGCGCTGGTGTCGGGCGCGGGTGCGCCAGAGTTCATCGAGAATGCCGAGAACAAGTTGTCAGGCGAGGGGAGCGGCAACCCGGACGGGGCTGTGCAGATCCGCAAGCAAGACGACCGCTGGCGAGTGAGCGCTGCAACCCATGATGAACTGCTCGATCTCATCAACAGCGTCGAACGACCCGCCGATCGCATCCGCATCGAAGTAGACCCGCTAGATATCTAGAGGTCGGGTTCGTAGAGGTCTTCGCTGTTGAGCCAACCGTCCAGAATTGCCTTCAAATTTCGCTCCCGGGTTGCAAATACGAACATACGTTCGTTATACTCGCAGTACCTGCTCGCACCCCACGGAGCCAGTTTTCTAATGGAGAACTGGGCCCACGTGGAAGGAGGCGGAAGCAGTGTCACTATTCGGTCAGTCAGATCATTTGACCGACGTCTTCGAGCGACTCGACGATGTTGTGGGCGAACTGCGCGAGCTCTCGACGTTAGGTATGTCCTCAGACGAGATGAACGAGCTTCTCTTGCGCTGTTCGCAGCTGAACGGCGAAGCGCAGGGTTTGATGTTCTCGGCAATGCAAGACGCCGAGGCATCAGCCATGACCGCGCACTTCGACTCCCGCACGCTGTCCACGCACCTGGCTCGATCGACGCACCGCCCAGCGAAGTCGGTGGGTTCTGACCGGGCACTGGCGATGTGGCTGATGGACTTCGGTGATCTTCATGGGGCGCTACTCGACGGAGTGCTATCGAAGGCCCACTTGCTCGAGTTGCGCTCGGTCGACAACTCGAAGATCCACTCCCTGATGATCCGTGATCAGTGCCTCTTTATCGACGGTGCCGAACAGTTCGAGTGGGAAGCTTGGAAGAAGATCGTTGCCTACTGGCTAAATGCAGCCGACCCCGATGGCGAACTCACCGATCCCACCGATCCGCAATACGGGATGACGGTAACCACAAAGGTCAACGGCGATGTCCGTGTGTCGATTCTCATGGATCCGGTAACCGGCGAGGCCTTTCTGAACGTCCATGAAGCTGATGTCGACAAACTCGCTCGGGCCGAGAAGGAAGCCCGTGATGAGGGTCAGGAAGTCGAGCAGCTCACTATTCGTCAGCTCAACCTCAAAGCGCTCATGCGAGTGCTCGTGCGGGGCAGCAAGCGCGACGATGGTTCTTCACCCACGCCCCTCGTCAACATCGTGATGTCCGAAAAAGTCGCCGAAGACTTGCTCGCCCGGGCATTCGGCCACGAGGCGCCCGATGGTGACTCTCCCATCGATGTCGATCCGTTCGAGGTGCCCATTTTGTGGGATGACATCGACGGCCGATGCGAAACGATTCGGGGTACGCCCCTTCATCCAAAGCATGCGCTGGGCCTGCTCCTCATCGGCAAACTTCGCCGCACGGTCATGAACGCCGAGAACCGAGTTATCAACCTCGGTCGAGACATTCGATTCTTCAATCAAGCCCAACGCTTCGCCCTGCTCATCGAGCAGCGAGGTGCGTGCGCTCTTGGTACGCAAGCCCCATACTCCTGGCTCCATGCCGACCACATCACACCCTTCTCAAAGGGTGGCTTCACCGACCTCAAAAACGGCCAGATGATCGCCGGCAGCGAAAACCTCGCAAAGGGCGACGCAGTTGAGGAGGGTTAGAACAGCTTCCACTGGCGTT
>CAZBTI010000027.1:25172-33563 GCA_964494395.1 uncultured Acidimicrobiales bacterium
TCTGGCTGAATGGCGACAGCTAGTTTTGCGAATCCGGGGCGAAGTCGTCCCAGGCGGGTTCTTCGCGCAGGTCGATGACCGCCTTGGGGTCTGACCCCGTGGTTCCCTTGACGGCCTTGGCTACGGGGAGGATCGACGCTGCGAGTGCAGTGGTGAGTGGTACCGCACCGATGAGGCCGATCGAGCCGGTGAGGGTGCGGACGATTTCGACAGCGACGATCTCGGAGTTCGCTACCTGAGCGAGTGTCTGCTCCGATGCTGCGAAGAGGAGCAAGATCGGCAGGCTGGCGCCGGCGTAGGCCAGGAGTAGCGTGTTCACCGTGGCGGCGATGTGATCTCGGCCGACCGAGAGGCCCGACGCGATGAGCTTCTTCGATGGCATTTGCGGGTTGTTGCGGCGCAGTTCGCTCACGAGCGATACCTGGGTGACGGTGACGTCGTCGAGGGCTCCCAACGCGCCGATGATGGCGCCGCCCAAGAGCAGTGAGCTCAACCGCAGGTCTTGGTTGAGGACGGGGAGCACCAGCGATTCGGTGCTGGCAAAGCCGGTGAAGTTCGCAAGACCAAAGAAGATCCACGAGAGCACGAAGGTCAGCCCGAGCGCGCTGAGGGTCCCGGCCAATGCAACGGCGGTCGTGGGGTTGAACCCATGGGTGAGGAACAAACTGGTGAAGGCAATGATCGTCGCAGCCACAAGCGCGACGAGGACCGGATCGTTGCCGTCGAGCACCGAGGGGGCAACAAAGCCCACCAACACCGCAACCGTTATGCCCATAGCGAAGAGCGCCAGGAGCCCGCGGGCGCGCCCGAAGGCGATGACGATTACGGCAAAGAGGGCGGCGAGGATGAGGAGTGGGGCAGAGCGGGCTTGGTCTTCGTAGAAGTAGGTGTTGGTGCTGGGGATGAAGCCGAGGACGATCTCGTCGCCCTCTTCGAACTCTGGGAGACCGCGTTCAATCTCGAGGTTGATCTCCGGGAGCACTAAGACGGTTCCCGCGTCGGGGCCTTCGAGTACATCGAGGACCAGTTGGCGGCACTCGACATCGAAGTCTTCGGTGGCGAAGCTGCACGGAGCATTCTCCGAGGTGACCACGTTGGCCGCAATGCGTTGTGTCGACAGGCCGATCTGTTCGGCAGCAGCGATGGCATCTGCGGTGCCCTGGCCGGTGGGCCACAGGAAAATGAGACCTACGAGGGCAGCGATCAGGGAAACGGCGAGACCACCGATGACCGCGCGCAGGCGCGTCGAGGAAAGCCATTCATCCCATCCACCATGGTCGCCATCGCCATGAGCGTGCCCATGGCTGTGTCCGTGTCCCATTACTTCCCAGTTTCGCCCACGCAGTGGCAAAACGCCACGCCCGTATTCTGCACCGACATGGCGTAGTCTCCATGGATGGCAACGATTGAAGTCCTCGGAACGTGTCACCACGACTGCCCCGACAGCTGTGGCTGGGTGGCTACTGCGGTTGACGGTGTGCTCACCCAACTCCGCGGCAACCCGAATCACCCGTTCTCGGCGGGCGAATTGTGTCCGAAGGTCTCAAAGTTCGTGGGCAAGGTGAATCATGAAGACCGTCTGCTTCACCCGCTTATCCGCACCGGAGCCAAGGGGTCTGGCGAATACCGCGAGGCCACGTGGGACGAAGCGCTCGAGATGGTCGTCACCGAGTTCACACGGATCCGTGACGAGCACGGGGGAGAGGCGATTCTCCCGTGGTGGTCGGCCGGCACCCAGGGCGCACTTCAGAACCAAGGCACAGCGCAGTTGCTGTTCTCGCTGCTCGGAACGAGCAAGCAACACGGCAGCGTGTGCGGTGCCGCTGCAGGCGCCGGCATGGCCTCGGTCTATGGCGATGGCCTCGGCACCGACCCCATGCAGGCCGAACACTCCGACCACATCATTTTGTGGGGCACGAACACCCGCCTCACCAACCGCCACTTCTGGCCCGTAGTTGCCGACGCCCAGATCCGCGGAGCGAAGGTCACCGTCATCGACCCCATCCGCACGATCACCGCCGACAAGGCCGATGTGCATCTCCAGCCACTTCCCGGCACCGACGTTGCCTTGCTGCTCGCCATCATTCACGTGCTCATCTCTGAAAACCTGATCGATAGCGAGTACATCGAGGCACACTCGACCGGTTTCGATGAACTCGCTGCGCACACTGGCGAGCACTCACCCGAGTGGGCGGCGCCGCTGTGTGGACTAGACGCCGATGTGATCACTGAACTCGCTCGGTCGATCGGAAATCAACCAAAGACGATGATTAGAGCGCTCATCGGCGCTGAGCATCACTATTCGGGCCCCACGATCTTCCGCTTGTTGTCGATGATTCCCGTCCTCACTGGATCGCACAAAGTGCTGGGTGGAGGGTTTGCTCGCAGCGTCGGGTCGTGGTCCGAGATCAACGACTTCGACCTCGATGCCATCTCCGGTCTGTCGGCAGAGGTCGTTCCCGATCCGGGAGAGCGCCGCAGTTTCCGTCAACCCGACCTCGGCAACACGCTCACCATGGCCGAAGACCCGATCTATGGACTGTTCTTGTGGAACGGAAACCCGGTGCTATCGATCCCGAACTCGGCGGCTATTCGGGAGGGTCTCTTGCGCGACGATTTATTCACTGTCGTGAGCGAGCAGTTCCTTACCGACACTGCGGCGTATGCCGACGTGATCTTCCCCGCAGCAACCGAGACCGAGATGCTCGAGGTCATGCCGTCGTGGGGGCACCTGTGGATTGGTTGGAACGAACCAGCAACGGAACCGCTCGGAGAAGCCGTGCCGAACACCGAACTGTTCCGCCGCCTCGCAACCGCATTCGGCTTCGATCAGCCGCAACTACACCTAACCGATGAAGAGCAGATCGCGCTGATCCTCGGGGACCACGTCGACCTCGAGACGATGCGCAAAGACGGCTTCGTCCGGGTGTCCGACTACCCGATCGACTACCTGCCATATGCCGAAGGCAACTTCCACAACGCATCGGGCAAGGCCGAACTGGCAGCAGAGTCATTCGCTGGAGCGGGTGTGAGTCGCCTTCCCGAGTGGGTGGCTCCCGACCAGGTCGAGGGCGCCAGGCGCTCCGATGGCTACAGTCTGTACCTCCAGACTCCGAAGAAAGCCACGCGCTTTCTCAACACGTCGTACTCACACCTCGAGAGCCACGCCGGCCGCGAGACGGACCCGCACATCGAACTCGACCCCGCTGATGCTGACGAACGAGGTTTGGTCGAGGGAGATTCGGCGAAGATCTTCAACGATCGCGGCTCGCTCGTGTTACCGGTAGCGATCTCGGACCGTCTCCGACCGGGTGTCGTGAGCGTTCCGTGGGGCTATGTCGACTCGGCCTATGGTGCTGAGCGCGGTTCGATCAACGACCTCACCAATGCCTCGGCAACGGAGTTCGGTGAAGGTTCCAACTACGGCGACACCCTCGTCGAAGTCGAAGCCGTCACCTAGTCCACGCTTGGCGGCGGGCTTCGGCGATGGCGATCGAAGCGGCCACGCCGACGTTGAGTGAGCCGACCTTGCCGGTCTGGGGGATGTAGCCAGCGCTGTCTAGCAGCCCCAGAGCTTCCTTGCTCAGCCCACGGTCCTCGTGGCCCACGACGAGGCACACCTTCCCTGAGAGGTCGACCTCATGTAGCGGCGCTGCGTCGTCGGCCAACTCGATGCCGACGACGGTGTAGCCAGCGGCCTTTGCTTGGGTGATCGCCTCGGTCGGCGTTTCGACGGCGATGAAGTCGACGTAACGCTGCGTGCCCATGGCGGTCTTGTTTGTCTTGTTGTGGTTTGGCGATTCGGTCGAACCTACGAGCCAGATCTGCTCAACACCCAATGCTGCGCTGGTGCGGATGATCGTGCCCACGTTGTAGGGGGTTTGGACGCTGTCGAGGATCACGCTGATCTGCTGGTCGGTGTTGCGGCGCCAGTCGCGATGCAACCGTTTGAGTCCAGTGGGGTCGAGGTTCTTCATTCGTTCGGACCTTCTTGAGTGCGGGCCTGGGTCTCGAGGATACGAAACCCTTTGCGAGAGCCGAGTCGGGTCGTGGCCCAACCATTCGAGGTGAGCCAGTCGGCGAGCGAGTCCGAGCCGAGGTGCTTCTGCACGACCATCCATGCACGACCCTTTGGCGTGAGGCGATCGAGCCACGTGGTGAGCAGTTCGTGCAACGCTTGCTTGCCGATACGGATGGGTGGGTTCGACAGGATCAGATCGAAGGAAAGGTCGGGCGGAAGTTCATCAGCAGTGCCGAACTGTACGTTTGCGATGTCGTTTGTCTCGGCGTTACTGCGAGCGAGGCCGAGTGCCCGGTTGTTGACGTCGACTCCCCACACATGGGCATCGGCTGCACGCTTTGCCGCGGAGAGGGCAATGGGGCCGTAACCACAACCCAAATCGAGGATCGTGTTGGTGCCTGAGGGAATCTCGGGATGTTCCTGCAGCAGGTAGCGAGTTCCCTTATCAACGCCCGCTGCGGAGAACACTCCGCTGTCGGTGTTGAGCGTGAGAAAGACGTCGGGCAAGACGAGTTCGAGCGTACGCGGATTCGACGTTGCCGACGGGTCGGCGTCAAAATACTGCGAGTTGCCGCTGGCATCGGTCGAAGGCATTGCGCAACGGTATCGTAGAAGGTGATGAGCGCTCCCTATCGCATACGCCACTATGGCGACCCTGTTCTCAAGCAGGTGGCCAAAGAGATCACCAATATCGACGGATCGCTCGTTCGCCTTGTCGACGACATGCTCGAAACAATGTACGACGAACCAGGCATTGGCCTCGCCGCTCCGCAGGTCGGCATTCGTAAGCGGCTCTTCGTCTACGACATGGCCGACGAGGGCTATGATCCGCACGCACTCATCAACCCCGAGATCGTCGAGAGCGATGGCGAGTGGGAGTACAACGAGGGCTGTCTTTCAGTCCCTGGTCTGTCGTGGCACATCATTCGCCCAAAGACCGTTCATATTCGCGGCTACGACCTCGATGGCAACGAAATCAACATCGAATCCGACGAACTCGAAGCCCGCCTCTTCCAGCACGAACTTGATCACCTCAACGGTGTGCTCCTCGTCGAGCACCTCGACGACGAGCAGAAGAAAGAAGCGAAGAAGATCCTGCGTGAGCGCGCCGAGAAGGGCGACGGCTCTGCCGAGGCCATGAGCGCCGAGCTCGGCCTCAACCTACCGGGGTCATCCTCCGGTGGACTCCACCTGCCCTAGGGCGCAACGTGTCATCGCCATTCCCGCTTCCACCGTCGAACCCCGACGACATTCGTCGAGTGGCGTTCCTCGGCACTCCAGGCATTGCCGTGCCTACGCTCGCTGCCATTATCGAAGCCGGCTACGAGGTTCCACTCGTCGTGTCCGGTGAAGACAAACGACGGGGTCGTGGCAAAGAGAAGTCACCGACGGCGGTGAAGGCACTCGCACTCGAACACAACATTGCGGTCTCAACAGAAGTCGACGATCTGCTCGTCGAGCACGCTGAGAGTGAAATCGATCTCGCAGTCGTCGTGGCCTTCGGCCAGATCATTCGCACCAATGCTCTCGAACAGATTCCCATGGTCAACCTGCACTTCTCGGCGCTGCCTCGCTGGCGTGGAGCCGCTCCGGTCGAGCGGTCGATCCTCGAAGGCGACGAAACCTCGGCGATCGACGTAATCACTGTGGCCGAGGGTCTCGACGAGGGCGACATATGGGCCGAGCTTCCGTGGCCGATGGCCTCCGACGCAACGCTCCATGGCACGTGGCACGACATGGCCCACGCCGGGGCACAGCTCATGGTCGACACCATGCGGGCTGGCTTCACCGAGCCTCGCGCCCAAGAGGGCGAGTCGGTCTATGCGAAGAAGCTCACGACGAACGACCTGCGCATCGACTGGAGTCGCACCGCCGAGGAACTGCACCGCATCGTGCGCATCGGTAACGCATGGACCGAGATGAATGGCGAGCGGTTCAAGATCCACGAGGCCGCCGTCGTCGAGAGCGCCCCTTCGGTAGGGGAGATCCAAGATCTGGTAGTCGGGACGGGAAGCGGCGGGTTGAAACTCATCACCGTGCAGCCTGCAGGGAAGCCACGAATGGAAGCTACGGCATGGGCCAATGGGGCCCAGCCCAACGGGTCGACCTTCGACCCGGCCAATAGCTGATGGCTGACGGAACACAATCAGGTACCGATGGTGTCGTCGCCCGGCGTTTGGCTATCGAGGCGCTGGAACGCGTCGAGGTCGACGGTGCGTATGCGAACTTGCTGGCACCCAAACTGCTCGAAGAATCCGAACTCGACGAACGCGACCGGGCTTTTGTCACCCAGATGATCTACGGAGCGACTCGCCAGAAGCGATCGCTCGACTACCTCGTCGACCGTTTCATCGATCGTGACGATGTCGACTCTCGCGCCCGCGCTGCACTGCGCATCGGTGCCTACCAACTCGCCTACCTCCGCACGCCGAGTCACGCCGCAGTCGACGCAACGGTCGCCGCATCACCCAAGCGAGTGCGAGGCTTCGTAAACGCGGTGCTGCGAAAGGTAGCGAAAGCTGGATCGGCCGAGGAAACGAAGTGGCCGAACGAAGCCATCCGTCTCAGCTATCCGGACTGGTTGGTGAAACGGCTCGAAGCCGACCTCGAGGATCGGGCCCATCGGGTTCTGGCAGCAATGAACGAAGCTGCGACCACCCACGTGCGCGACGACGGCTACCGCCAAGACCTCGCCTCCCAAGAGGTGTCTTCGCTCGTGAAGGTCGAACCTGGGGCATTGGTGCTCGACCTGTGCGCTGCCCCCGGGGGTAAGGCCACCTACATCGCTGGCGCCAACGAGGGCTCGGTAGTTATTGGTTCTGATCTACACGTTCACCGAGCCGGACTCGTGAAGACGGCTGCTGGCGACACCGAGACCGCAGTGCACGCTTTGGTGGCCGATGCGATAACGCCACCCTACAAACTGGCGAGTGCTCAGGCGGTGCTGATCGATGCACCGTGTTCAGGGTTGGGATCTCTGCGCCGCCGGGCCGATGCCCGCTGGCGCATCAAGCCAACAGATATCGACAATTTGGCCGAACTGCAGTTCCAGCTAGTGAAGACTGCCAGTGAATTGGTTGTGCCCGGTGGGCAGGTCGTGTTCTCAGTGTGCACGCTCACCGGAGCCGAATCGACTGCGGTCGATGAACGGCTGGCAGCAGAGCTGCCACAGCTAGTACCCCAAGAGTTGGGCGAACCGTGGGAGCCGTGGGGGCGAGGCGGACGCTTGCTCCCCGACACGTTTGGGGGTGACGGCATGGCTGCCTTCAACTATCGGTTCGAAGCAGGGGAGTAGCAGCGTAAGCGGTCGGCAAAGTCCACATGTTCGACATCTCCGAATTGTGTTCGCAGGTACCTGCACGGGCCGATTCGTCGGTTCACCAATTTGGGGCACGGCTTCTCAAGAAGGTCGCCGGTAGGCCGATTGGCTCACGTCCGGACAATCGACCCAGAGGTAAACCGTGTCCACGTCTTCAGCTCTCAAACGACTATCAGCGGCGGCGATATTGACAATGGCAGTTGCAACAGCGCCTACAGCGCTGCTCAGCGGCCAATCTTCTGGTTCGGACATCGATGGCGACGGCATCCCCGACCAATTCGATCTCGACGCCGACGGAGATGGTGTTCTTGATGTCGATGAGTACGGGCCGTGCGCGACGGGCGGACAAGTTGTGTGGAACCACAACGGCGACGGCGGGCAAAGCGATGCGGCCATCGTCGATGCAGTCGCTGCGCCGCACATAACGGCTGCCACCGACGTCATCTTTGGTCCCGGGATATTTGAAAACCCAGATTTTTCCTTCACGTACCTCTTGGGCGGTGCCGATCAGCCGGATCTTGCTGGCGCTCAAGCAAACGGTGACTACTTGCAATATTCGGTCACACCAGCGGTACCTCTTGTCTTGGACAACATCTACGACGGTTTCTTCACCGGCGGCCCCGGTGCCGGTGAAGCGGGTATCGGCAACTTTCAGATGGCGATCGAATTCGCCACGGCGGCGGACTTCTCGGATGGAACGGTCCTCGCGCCCGGCTTCCAAGTCGCAGATCTGCCAGACCAAAGCGGAGGCTTCGGTTACGACCCAGGCAACCCAACAGCCGATGGTCCGGTACCGCTCATGGCAGGTGTCGAGTACTTCTTCCGTGTGTACTTCTTCGATGAACAGAACAACGATCCACAGGATCGGGTGCGTTTCGACGATCACTTCTGGAACTTCTCGGTCACTGAATCGTGTTTCCTCGACAGCGATGGCGACGGAATCCCCGATCATCTCGACCTCGACCAAGACGGTGACGGTGTACTCGACGTAGCGCCGCCGACAACCACCACAACCACCACGGTTGCACCGACGACGACGACAACGTCCACC
>CAZBTI010000028.1:0-2910 GCA_964494395.1 uncultured Acidimicrobiales bacterium
GTAGGTGGTGGGGACTGTTTATGCGGTGCCGCGGAGTTCGTTGAGCTTGTCCCAGAGTTCTGACGAGCTGGGTGGTCCGAGGAATGAACCTTGGGTTACGCCCTCGTCGTCGCTGATGATGACCGACGGGACGGCGGTGATGAAGTACCGCTTGTGCAGGTCAGCGTCCGTTTCGACCTCAACGTTTTGGACCGCAACATCGGCGCTGGCCAACAATTGGGCCGACGTCCAGACCTTCGCGCAGGTATCACAGGTCGCGGAGGTGAAGACGGTGACGAGCCACGGGGAATCAGGGCTGTTGAAGTCGTTGCGGTCGATCTGTTCGGGCGTCGTGTGTCGCGTGGGAGCAGTCGGTGCGTCGCTCGGGCCCTTGCGTTGGACATAGGCCCCGACGCCAAGCGCGACAATCGCCACGGCTGCGACGATGAGAATTTGAATCATATCGTCGAGGATCGTGGCGATTGTTGAGAGCTAGTGCGGACTAGTCGTTGAACGAGTCGCTCTGCTTCACCGAACCGAGCTGTGGCTCGATTGGTGCGTCCTGTGGGGCTTCGGAGTTCATCGAGACTTGCTCGGTGAGCGACGTGTTGCCGGGCAGTTCGAGGTTTGCACCCGACAGGTTGAGCAGTCGGTACACCTCGTCGCCGCTGATGCTCTCGTGCTCGAGCAGTGCCCGTGCAATGAGGTCGAGCCCGTTGCGGTACTGGGTGAGCAGTTCGAGGCAGCGATCTTCGGCCTCGATGAGGATGCGGCGGGTTTCTTCGTCGATCAGGCGATCGGTGTGATCGGAGTGGCTCTTGGAGTTTCCGACACCATCACCGAGGAACACAGGCCCACCGTCGGCGAGCGCCATTGGGCCAATGAGTTCGCTCATGCCCCATTCGGTGACCATTCGGCGGGCCATGTTGGTGGCCTGCTGAAGGTCGTTTGCGGCTCCGGACGAGGATTCGTTGAAGACGAGTTTCTCAGCAACACGGCCACCCATGGCCATCACCATCATGGCTTCGGCTTCGTCCTTATCCATCGAGTGACGGTCGTTGGTTGGCAAGGTCATCGTTACGCCGAGGGCCATGCCCGTTGGGATGATGGTGACCTTGTGTACCGGGTCGTGGTTGGCCTGCACAGCTGCGGCGAGGGCGTGTCCGGCCTCGTGGTAGGCAGTGCGCTCCACCTCTTCTTCGGTCTGGACCATCGACGAGCGCTCAATGCCGAGCATGACTCGATCTCGGGCCGACTCGAAGTGGGTCATGTTGATCTTCTTGTCGCCAGCGCGCACGGCGAAGAGCGCAGCTTCGTTGACGAGGTTTGCGAGGTCGGCACCGCTCATTCCCGGGGTTCCTCGTGCAATGACGTGGACGTCGAGGTCGGCGGCGTGGTTCTTGCCCTTCAGGTGAACAGCGAGGATCTCTTTGCGATCTTCGAGTTCGGGAAGAGGAACAACGACCTGGCGGTCGAAACGTCCAGGACGCAGCAACGCTGGGTCGAGGATGTCAGGACGGTTGGTTGCGGCCATCATGATGATGCCTTCGGAGGCTTCGAATCCGTCCATTTCGGCGAGCATCTGGTTGAGGGTCTGCTCACGCTCGTCGTGGCCGCCGCCGAGGCCTGCGCCACGCTTACGACCAATGGAGTCGATCTCATCGATGAAGATGATGGCTCGACCGAGCTTGCGGGCGTTCTCGAAGAGGTCGCGGACACGGCTTGCGCCGACGCCGACGAACATCTCCATGAAGTCCGAGCCGGTGACCGACATGAATGGCACGCCAGCCTCTCCAGCAACAGCACGGGCAATGAGGGTCTTGCCGGTTCCGGGAGGACCGACGAGGAGCATGCCCTTTGGTGTGCGGGCGCCGATCTCGCTGAAGCGGTCGGGGGTGCGGAGGAAGTCGACGACCTCGGTGATCTCACGCTTGACGCCCTCGTAACCCGCAACATCGTCGAAGGTCGTCGCTGGGCGTTCGGTGGTGTAGGTCTTGGCCTTCGAGCGGCCGACCGACATGATGCCGCCCATTTGGCCCTGCGCACGGCGCTGCATCCACACGAAGAAGAGGATGAGGAGGCCGACTGGGAGGAGGAAGAGGAGGAGTTGGCTAAAGACGCCGGGGGTGCTGTTTACAAAGCTGACGCCGCTGCCTTCTTCTTCGGTGGCGGGGACGTTCGAAGAGAGCAGGTCGAGTTCTTCCTGGAAGGCCTCGGTTGGGCCTCGGGTAGAGAACACGGTGCCGGAGTCGTCATCGAGTTCGAACAAGATGTCGCCTGTGGTGTTGTCACGTTGGACCGCAGATACCACTCCTTCTTCGACGCGTTCGAGGTACTCGGTGTACGAAACGAACTCGTCAGCGTCGTCGCCGCTACTCGAGAAGAATGCCAACAGCGTGAAGATGAGAAGCCCGAAAAAGACCCAGCTTGCGATCTTTGCCGTGTTCGACTTCTCCTCTTTTGGAGACGATGGTGGCTTTGGAGGAGTTGGTGCCATGAAAATACCCTAGTTGCTTGTGGACCCTTTCGGAGACAGACGGGCCTCTGTTAGGTCTAGAACCAAGAATGCCGCAATGAATTCCCCTTTGACGGACGCGAACAATGGTTTTCACCATTTCCTAACAATTCCTTTCCGCGCGATCTTGCGCGCGGTCCGCGCGAGCAATTCGGGGTTCTACTAGCGTCGTTTCAATGATCCGCAGCTGTGCACGCCCCACCTGTTCTGTCGCTGGAGCAGCGACGATGTCGTACGACTACGAGAACAGGATCGTTATCATTGAATCGCTTCACCTCGACGATCACCCAATGACTCACGATCTGTGCGCTACCCACGCGGATAAGTCTCGCCCGCCACAGGGCTGGGAATTACGAGACGAGCGTGCACCGCGAGGCATTTACTCACTGCGCGCCAGCTAGCAGCGAATTACTGCG